>DATAGL010000823.1:0-5482 GCA_036263755.1 Chitinophagaceae bacterium
TGCCATTATCGTGGTGAACGCTTCGCAGAACGACCGGACCGTATTCCGGCTGGAGCAGCCCCTGATGAATTTCCTCGGTAAAATTTCTTACGGACTGTATATGTACCATCCCATCTGTATCGGCACCGGCATCGCTCTGGCCACCCGCGTCACCGGTAATGCCGTGCTGCAGAATGTGATCATTTATACCGTGTCCATCGGGGGTACCATCTTCGTGTCTTGGCTTTCCTACAATTATTTCGAGAACTTCTTCCTGAAGCTCAAAACCCGGTTCCAGATCGTCCGCCCCCGCAAAAAAGTGGAACTGGCCACTGTGGCCGAAGAAACGGTATGATCCGGGTGTACGCCTTCGCAGAATAAAGCCTTCAGGCTGCGGAAGCTTCCGCCGGAGCCGGCTCCCCCTCTATTTTACCGCCGGGCCGCAAGCGGATGAACGCTGCAATCAGGCCGTAGTAGACAAAAATGCCGGGTGCCAGGCCAATGGCCACCTGGGCAAACTGCGCGCACATATAGGAGAACAGGATGACGCACCCCGCCAGGATAATGCGCCGGATTTCGCGGCGCCGGTTCCGGTAATAGGCATGGATCCCCTGCTGCAGGATGATGAAATAGAGCGACAGCTGGAGAAACAGCCCGATATAGCCTGTTTCGAGGGCTGTTTGCAGCAGGCCGCTGTCGGAAGGAAAGCCCGAAAGCGGGTGGCTCTGGTTGTCTTCGGAATTCAGTACGCCCGTCGTGCCGAGGCCGCCGCCGATAGGATGCTCGTAAATGTAGGGCTGGATCCGTTTCCGGTTGATGTCCCGCACCTGCAGCGACTCCTCCCGGTCCACGTCAAAGGTGGAGCGGATCCGGTTGATGGTGGGGTTCCCGTAGATCGGGCCGTAGAGAATAAAGATGAAGGCGAACAGCGTTACCCCGGCAAATACAAGCGTGGCCTTGTGGGTAAGGGTCATCAGGATGTACAGCATCACCCCCATCACCAGCATAAAGTTGGCGGTACGCGTTCCGGAATAGGTCATGGCCAGCAGGAAAAGGACGGCACACACCCCCAGGAGGATCTTTGTTTTCCGCTTTTCTGTATTCATCAGCAGCACCATGGGCAGCAGGGCGCAGGCGCTCATCAGCAGTCCGTAATCGCGGGGGTCCGACAGAAAGGAAAAAATCCGGAAGCCGCCGGTATCCAGCGCATACAGCGAGGTCCGCAGCGGATCGGAAAGAATGTAGTTGAGGGTATAGTCCGGCAGCCCGAACCATTTCTGGCCGATGCCGTACAGGGCGGTGATCAGGGCCGCGCCGATAAAGATCTTCACAAACCGCTCGATCTCGCGGACACTCCCGAACAGCTGGATGGCGCAATACAGGTACAGGAGCATCACGAAATACTTGCGCAGGATCAGGATCACGGTGCTCGTGTTCACCAGGTTGGGGTTGAACAGTTGCAGCAGGGCGTAGGAGCTGTATATGAGGTACGCGTACACGATCGGGTGGCTGCAGTGCTTCCAGAACCGCTCCCGGTCCTTTACCTTTTTGATCAGCACGCCCAGGAAAGTGGCCAGCACCAGGAAATCCACCAGGGAGCTGAGCGGAAGGCTGAGCTGCAGCAGGCGCGGTATATCGTATATAAAGAAAGAGGTGAACAGGGCCAGGTACAGTCCGAACAGCGGGTACAGCACCGCGCACAGGGCCAGGGCCGCCCCGATAATGACCACGATCAGCGCGAAGCCCATGGTATCGCCCATCTTCACGATCAGCCAGGCCATCAGCACGGCCACCAGCGGCAAAACCAACAGCATCGGGGAAAGGGATAAGGGCTTCGACTTCGGCATAACTTCACTAAGCTCGGGTAAAGGTAACGGGTTTCTGCGCCTACACGCGGGTAGGCACCACGGCAAAACGGACTTTCCGCTTCAGGAAATATTTTTCAAAGTATTCGTACGAGAAATAAGCCAGCACACAGGTGGCCGCCGTGCACACCAGCGGGTACACCACATCATACAGCAGTACCGATTCCGGGTGACCGACCCACTTTTGAAACAGCACGAGTACCAGCTGGCAGATGATGGTATGGAACAGGTAGATGCCGTACGACACCTTGCCCAGCGTTTTGAGCAGCGGCTGCTCCAGGTTCAGCACCGACCGGTCCCAGACGGCAGTCAGGAGGAGGTAGCCGAACAGGAAGATGCAGATGAGGTGGTCGGCCATAAAATACAGGGCCTGCGGGGGGCGTACCACGGCCAGCCCGTACAGCAGCGTCAGGGTGATCACCGTTACCTGGAGCGCGGGGTGCATCATACGTTCCAGCACCGGGCGGAACCGGTCGCGCTGGTAATACAGCAGGGCCCAGAGCATGCCCCCGCCGAACAGGTCGAGCTTGTCGAAAAGCAGCAGGTAGTTGATGGCCACCAGCCGCTCGAATTCCACATCGAAATAATGCGGCAGCACTACAATGCCGATCCGCAGCAGCGTGCGCAGCACAAACATGACCACGAACACAGGCACCAGGGCCTTGCGGAATACATTGACGATGATGGGCCAGATAAGGTAGAACTGCTCCTCGATGCACACCGACCAGCTGATCTCGAAAACGCCGCTGTTGGCCTGGAAAAAGGCCAGCTGGATGTTCACGGCAAAGAGCACGAGGAACACCAGGTTGGTCAGCATCTCGGGAAAGCCGATCACCGAACCCATGCCCAGCCGGGCCGTAATAAAGGGCGCCGCGAAGTTCAGAAAGAGACCGATGGCCAGGTACAGGGGCCAGATGCGCAGCACCCGGCGTATATAGAAATTGCGGTACGAAACGGTACCGGTCGTATCTTTTTCGATAAACAGCAGGTAGGAAATAAGGAAGCCGCTCAGCACAAAAAACAGGTTCACCCCGATGCGGCCGGCGTCTTCGAACATATGATTCAGGTAGGGAACGCCCGGCGCAAAGTTCCGCTTGAAAAAGAAGGCATGGTGCACCAGCACCAGGAATGCGGCGATAAAGCGGATGCCGTCCAGGTTCTTGAAATAGACTTTTGTTTTCATCTCGGGGCGAATTGTAGGCTGTATGGTGGCTGTGGCGGACAAGGTACTAATTCTTATTTAGGGTTAAGGCCTGGGACAGTCCCAATGCGGCTGCGGTGTCTTTGCCGGTGAGCTGAAGCAGGTCATGAATATCATACACCACCGAGCCGCCCGTACCTCCGAACGCTTCAAAATGAAGGACCACCGCTCCTTCCGCGGACAAACCGACGAAAACAGACAGTTGTTTCTCGAACGAGTAACTGAACAGTCCTTCCTGCCGGTAAGCATACCGGTACCCCCTGCAGGGGCCCAGTGTGGTATGGGCCCGCACGGCGGAGGAGTCCACGCAGGGCAAAGGATCGCCCCAGAAGATCCACTTGTTTTCCTTGCCTATGTACCGGATATGTTCCACGTATCCCAACGCGCCGGACCCTTTGAAACAAAGCGTGTCTTCCTTCCGGTAAACGGCCAGTGCCTCGTTGTGCGTATACAGCAGCCGGTCATCGGGTGCAGCGGATCGGATCTGTTCATACGCCGCCGCGGAAATACCCAGCTTTTCGTCGTAGGGAGGCACTTCGTTCCGTTCGATATAAGGCTGCAGGAATGAAACAAGCGCTTCCGCGTTTACCCCGGACTGCAGCTTCAGGTCCCGGAACAAACGGGTTCTGCCCTTCGCGCCCAGGCTGTCGTACATCCGCAGCGATACGGTTCCGGTCTGCAGGAGCCCCGGAATGTCTTTTCCGGGGTCGCCGCTGATCACCGGCTGCCGGCTTTCCGGATGACAGGCGGTCAGGAGCAACAGCAGATAAATACCGGTTCGGTTCATGCGTTTTGGTGGCAGTGTGGTGTATTCGGGTCGCGGGTCAGGACCGCGTCAGAAAAATAATACTTTGACAAAGAGGAACAGGAGGATGCAGGCCACGAATATGACCACGATGATCTCCAGGATCCGCGTGTCGGAAAACTTATGTTGTTCATTCGGCTCCTGCATAAGCTGGCTGTTCTTTTTTTACGGCCTGGTAGGCCCGGTACAGGCTGTCCACTGATGCCTCCCAGGTATGCGACAGGGCAAACGAGATGCGCTCGCTGCGCTGCGGAATGCCGGGCGCCTCGGCCAGGGCCGTTTCGATGGCACGGATGTACTCTTCTGCGTTCCGGCATAAATATACATAGCCGGAGAAGGATTTCATAAAGTCGGTAAAGGTGGCCACCACCGGTTTTCCCATGGCCAGGTACTCATCCACTTTTCGCGGGTAATTGCCCACGGTGATCTCGTTCACCTGCTGCGGGTTCATGCATACGTTGAAATGCGCGAGGTATCCCGCAAGGGTTGTTTCCGGCTTCCTGCCCAGGAAATGCACGTTATCCAGGCTGTGGAGCGCACTGCCGCGGAACGCCTCGTCTTCCGGCCCGACGAGCACCCAGTTCCAGTCGCGCCGGCGCCGGGCCAGTTCTTCCAGCAGGGGAATATCCAGCCGGTAGCCCACCAGGGCGCCTACATAGCCAATGACCGGCTTTCCCTTTAGGGCGGCCATGTCTTCAGGCACCGGGTACGTTTCATCGGCGCGGAAGGCGGTAAGGTCGCAGCCCTGCCCGATATCGAAAGCATTCGGATTATGCTTCCGGCCGTAATCGGCCAGGTAACCCGAATTGGCTACCACAAACGTCGCCTTCTTCATCAGCGCCGCCTCCGCTTCCGCGCCGTGCTTTTTAAAGTAAGGCTGGTTGACGAGGTAATCGCGCACGTAGTAGATCGTAGTTTCCGGCTGCAGGTAATCGGGCAGGTACTGGGCCCGGAAGAAGTCGTTGTCGATAAAAAGGATGATATCGGTAAACCCCAGCCTTCCGCAGGCGGCGCGGATGGCCCGGGCAATGCGGCGGTTGTTGATGCGGTTGAACCATTGAAAAGCCCCGGCCGGCATCCAGTTCACCGATTCCACCACGGTGCGCGGGTCAAGGGTCCAGAGGTTCGGGCCGATGGATTGGAGGTCGGGAACGGCCCCGCGCAGGCTTTGCAGGCGGCGGGCGGTTTTCGGGTCGTTTTTCCGGCGCAGGGCGGAAATGCGGTCCACGGCCCGGTTCACGTAGAGCACGCGGTTGTGCCGGGCGAACTCCAGGGCGATGTTCTTGCAGTTCGATCCGATCTCAATGTCCCATGACTGGAGCCCGACCACCACGATGTCTTTATTTTTCATAACTGTATCCGAAGTACTTGCCGAACCGGCTGCGGAACAACCGCAGGTAGTCCGGGTATAGGGTAAAAATATTCCGAACGATGCTGACTTGGCTGACGCCGATGAGGCGTGTCAGTATGATCTGCGTGGCCACAAACAGCAGGAAATACGAGAACAGGGTACCGAGCGCTGCGCCCAGCCAGCCGAAATAATGGATGAACACGAAGTTGGACGCCACGTTGAAGATGGCTGCGCCCATCATCGCCATAAAGTTCACATGGGGCCGGCCGGTGGCATCCATG
>DATAGL010000824.1:0-3477 GCA_036263755.1 Chitinophagaceae bacterium
CCCATGGTCTTTACGATCTTCCAGCCGCCGCTCATGGTGCCCAGGCCAATGGCCGTATAACAGGCCAGCGGCACCCAGTTGGGCATCTGGTTGAACTCGGTGATGTCGCCGTTGGCGATCAGGGCCGCCGTAATGATACCCATCACCTTCTGGGCGTCGTTGCCGCCGTGGCCGATGGAAAAGGCGGCGGACGATACCAGCTGCAGCCGCTTGAACCAGGTGTTGGAGCGGGCGGCGTTCAGGGTGCTGAGCCAGAAGGTGAACAGGGCCATGATCACCAGGATGATGGCCAGCAGGATCCATTTAAAATTCTTGGAGAAAAAGACCACCTGCCAGATATACGATTCGTAATGCGACTTCAGCTTCTCCGGGTCGGTTTCCAGGTTGGAAACAAGGAACCATGCCACGGCCAGCAGCACTATGATCGAAATCAGTTTGGGCATGAAGCCTTTCTTGAACGAGTGGATGAACCACAGCGAAATGATAAAGGCAAAGATCATCCCCACCAGCGGGGCCAGCAGGATAAAGGAAGCGGTGCGCAGCACCACGTCGGACGCCACGGCATCAAAACCGGCAGCGGCGATGCCGGCTCCGGCGAAGCCGCCGATGAGGGTATGCGAGGACGAAGAGGGGATGCCAAACCACCAGGTGAACAGGTTCCAGATGATGGCGGCGATGAGGCCGGCGAAAATGACCACCATGCCGATCTGGCCGGCGATGGCGTCTTCCTTTACGGTTTTGGCCACGGTATTGGCCACGCCATGGTCCTTGAATATAAAGAAGGCGGCAAAGTTGAACACGGCCGCCCACACCACGGCCTGAAAAGGGGTGAGCACCTTGGTGGAAACGATCGTGGCGATGGAGTTGGCGGCGTCATGAAAACCGTTGATATAATCGAAGATCAGGGCCAGAGCGATAATCACGATCAGGAAAGGAGCCATAGCGATGTGTTGGTTGGTAACAGGGAAGCCGGCGGGCTTATGCGTATTTTACGATGATGGATTCAATAACATTGGCGGCGTCTTCGCATTTATCCGTGGCGTTCTCCATCACCTGGTAGATCTCGCGCTTTTTGATCACTTCCTTCGCATCCATCTCGGTGGCGAAGAGGCGCTCGATGCTCATGTCGAACATAGCGTCGGCCTGGTTTTCGAGGGAATTGATCTTGACCAGCGATTCGGTGATCAGCCGCATGTTTTTCATGTCGCGCAGCTCACCCACGGCCTTGCGCACTTCGGTGGCGGAGGCACATACGATCTCGGCCAGCTTCTGCATGCCGGTATCGTGCATCGGGTTCACGCGGTAAAAGTTGATCTTCTTGGCGCAGGCGAAAATATAGTCGGCGATATCGTCCAGGGCAGTGGCGAGGTAGTGAATGTCCTCGCGGTCAAACGGCGTGATGAAGTTGCGCCCGAGTTCCGTGAAAATCCGGTGGGTCAGCTCATCGTTGGCATGCTCCAGGTCCTCTACCTGGCTGATCAGTTGCTGGCGTTTGTCAAAATCCGGTTCTCCTACAATGCTGATCAGCATTTTCGACATTTTGGCCACATTGTCCGCTACCTCCTCAAACAATCCATAGAATACTTTGTCTTTAGGCATGAACAGTTTTTTGAACGAGAACGCCATAGAGTTGAATTTTTAAAATTCTGCGAATTTACACCCTTCCCCTGCCGGACGGGAGCCCGGTGGAGAATTAATAATAACTTAATATAGCCGTCATCCGAATACGGTCTTAATATTGCTGCCGTTTAACCGCATCCATAAACCGTGCTAAACTGGGATGTGGTGCTAAACTTTCCGTGATGAAACTACTAGCTAAGGCCCTTCTGTCGGGCGTGGCCGGCCTGTTTTTTGCCGGTAACGCCTATGCGCAGCGCTATTTGTCGGACTACGACTCCACGCTGTTCATGCGTGATACCCTGCCCTCGGTGATCCGGCAGGTGAAAAACCTCAATTTTTCGGGCTATATACAGCCGCAGTGGCAGTGGGCGCAAAGCCCCGGTGCTCCCTCCTATACGGGCGGCAACTTTTCCGAATTCTCCAACAACCGCTTCATGCTGCGCCGGGCCCGGGTGAAGATCGATTACCGCCTGCCGCACAAGAACGGGAAAAAGCTGCCGATGGCGGTGTTCAGCTACCAGATCGATGCTACGGAGCGGGGCGTGGTCACGCGCGACATGTTCCTGCGGGTATACGGTCCGGGCCGGCAAAGCACCTCCCTCGTAGTGGGCCTGGTGGCGCGGCCCTTCGGCTTTGAAGTGAACCTTTCCTCTTCGGTGCGCGAAACCCCGGAGCGCGGGCGCATGTCGCAGATCCTCATGCCAACGGAGCGCGACCTCGGTGCCATGATCACGTACGACCCGGTGCTGTATAAGCGCAAGCTGCCCTTCAAGATCGATGCCGGCCTGTTCAACGGGCAGGGACTGGTGGGCACCACCGATTTTGATTCCTATAAGGATTTTATCAGCCGCGTCACCTTCCGGCCGCAAAAGCTGGGCGGAGGCGCCACCCTTTCCGGGGGGCTGTCCCTGCTGCAGGGCGGCTGGCGGCAGGCGACCCGCTACCGGTGGGCCATGGGCAGTAAGGACGGGATGAAACAGTACGTGGTAGATTCCAGTATGAGCAATATCGGCAACAAAGCCCCCCGCCGCTACTACGGAGCCGATGTGCAGCTGGCCTTCAAACACGGGTGGGGCAAGACCGAGCTGCGTGCCGAGCACTGGCGGGGCCAGCAGCCCGGTACCGCCACCACCAGCACCAACCCCGGCGTGCTGCCCACCGGACCTACCTATATCCGGAACTTCGACGGATCGTTCTTTGTGCTGATCCAGAACATCGTCAACGAAAACAATGAGTTGCTGGTGAAGTACGACTGGTACGATCCGAACCGGGACGCATCAGGAGGGGAGGTCGGCAAGGGAGGCACCAACTTTACCCCGGCCGACGTGCGCTTCAACACACTGGGCATCGGGTACAACTATTATTTTACGAAAGACTTCCGCGTGATGTTTTATTATGACATCGTGCGCAATGAACGCACGGGTCTCGATGGCTACACCAGTGACCTTAAGGACAACATCTTTACCTGCCGCTTCCACTTTCTTTTCTAACCTTCTTCCTCCAGGGCAGGAGCCGCGGCTTCCAGGTGGTGCTCTATTTTCTGGAGCAGTACGTCAAGGGCGAAGGGCTTGGCAATGAAATCGTCGGCCCCGAAAGCCGCCACGGTTTCTTCTGTTTCGGCATAGGAAGACATCATGATGATCCGCGCAGTTCCGCCGTTGTCGCGGATGCGGCGGCACAGGTCGCGCCCGTCGGCCAGTGAGTTGTGCTTCTGGTCGGTGATCAGGATGTCGAGGAGCATGAGGTCCGGCTGCAGTACGGGGTATTCGGCTTCGGCATCGGGCACCGAGCAGGCTACGGAAACAAGGTAACCAGCCTGCTGTAGGATAATTTGAAGGATCGTGGTGATATCCTGGT
>DATAGL010000825.1:0-1578 GCA_036263755.1 Chitinophagaceae bacterium
ACCACAAATTCAACCTTTATCCCTACCTGGGAGCCTGATTACGCAGCACTTCCCTGGAATACGAAGCGAAAAGCAAACCGATCCTTCGGCCCCGGATTTCCTGAATTTCGCTCAAAATGACCGCTCTATATGCGGTGTTGCCACCGAACTGGGCTACCTCGCCGGCATGGGCGCCGAGCTCGTACTGACCAGCAGCAACCGCCAGGGCAGAACGCTGGTCTTTGCCCGGGCCGGTACCAACAGGGCTTTCCGGCGCAAGGGCTTTAACCTGGAAGGATACCCGTACAATCCTCAGCTGGAGCCGGGAGGCTTTACCCTGAATGCAGGATTTAAATTCTTTTTCCGTTAGCGGCTTTTGTGGACAGCGACCCGCTGAAAGGAACCTGCCTTCGACAGGTGCAACACCGTACCGGGCCATGCTATGCTTAATGGTTCAGGCAGACCGCTTCCGCAGTTATAGGCTGTCCGGCGGGAGAACGGGAAAGCGGAAAAAAGAAAGAGGGCATCAGAAAGGTTGAAATAAATTTTAATCTTTACGGTAAACCCCGGAATGTGAACAACACGACCCAACACGATGACCGCATTGCTAAAATGACCTTTTCCTCCGTCTACCCGCATTACGTGACCAAGGTGGAAAAGAAGGGCAGGAGCAAAGAAGAACTCCACCAGGTAATTCAGTGGCTGACGGGTTATGATGAACAACAACTGCAGGCCTTTATTTCCGAAAAAACAACTTTCGAACAGTTCTTCCGCAACGCCTCCCTGAACCCCAACGCCCGCCTGATTACCGGTACGATCTGCGGCTACCGGGTGGAAGCCATCGAGAACCCGTTAACGCAGCAGGTCAGGTACCTGGATAAGCTGGTGGATGAATTGGCGAAAGGACGCTCGTTGGAAAAGATCCTGCGCACGGCCTGAGCCGGCAGCAAAAGCGGAAGAAACAGGGCTGCCGGCCATGTGCGCTGGCGCAGGCACGTCCCGTGAACCTGCAATCAGCCCCATCTTCAGGTCAGCAGCTGTTGCTGCTGCCGTTCCACCGCTCCAACCGAAGCCCGGAAATACTACGGTTGTACAGCACTTTCCGAAATGCACAGGCGGTACCTAAGGACACTTCGGCCGCTTGCAAAGCACCTTCCTTAAGGCCAGGAATACGTCAGTTTCCCTGTAATGGCCGTATTGATATCTCCATTGCTGAATGAATTGAAAAGGAGCTTCGGACCAATATGCACTTTGCTGGCGATTTCAAAATCGTAGCCGGCATCCACCAGGTTAGCCTACTAAAAATTCAGCTTGGAATGAAAGGGTAGACTGCCTGTAATCGTTTGGACCGACAGGCACTCGTTCCGCACGGCTTTCGCTGCTTTTCGATAAGTGACCTGCCAGGGGACCTGCCGCTACATATAACCCGGACATCCACCATTTGAAAGGCTGATAAATAAGTTTGGCTCCAACCTGTATTTGGATCTTTTGGCAGGGCCTTTACTATTTGCATGGAATATCCCCGGGAAATACTTTATATGACCCGGCGCTGCTGGAAATGGTGTTGTGGACAGAAGAATTATACAGCATGTAATGGCC
>DATAGL010000826.1:0-1770 GCA_036263755.1 Chitinophagaceae bacterium
CGTTTCCGGCCGGTAACCCGGTTCCGGGGGCACAGTGCGCAGCAATAAAACGGCCCACAAGGCGGGTATCGAACAAAGATTCAGGATCCGGGTCCTGTCCAGCCGGTATCGGTATTCGGTCATTCTTGTAACGTTCATGGATGGATGGAGGAAAGCAAGCTGCCTTTTTCAGCCCGCAAGTCATTTCGGCGCGAACACCGCCACGCCGACGCGGCTGTCGGCGCAGCCGTAATACATGAACCATTGGCCCCCGTGCCAGACCAGGCCTTCCACGAATACGGTGCCCGCCGGGTACTGCCCGCTTTTTTCAAAGGGCTCGGTGGGCACGAAGAAGGGCCGGTCCAGCCGGCCGATCACTTTCGTCGGGTTATTCTTATCGAAGAGGACCTGCCCGGCGGCATAGGTGTTGGCCGTATAAGCCGTATCGCGGCCCTCGCCGCCTAGATTCTTGCCGTTGTACAGCAGGAGGATGCCCTTGTCGGTCAGGATCGCCGGCGGCCCGCATTCGGTCAGTTCGGAATCGAAATAGCCCGGGCGCGGACGGAGCACGGCGGCCAGCTCGCCCGCTTCGGTCTGGGAAGGATACCAGTTCACGAGGTCGTCGGAGGTGGCGATGTTCATGAACCGCTCGCCCCAGTACATCATGTATTTTCCGTTCACTTTGGCGATCACCTGCCGTCCGTCCTTGAGCTGCGTCACGATGGAGGCCGACTTGCTGGCCAGGTCGCGGTACTTGCCGTTGTAGGCCGTGTAAAAAGCCGGGCCGTGCTTTTTCCAGCGGACCAGGTCTTTGGAGGTGGCCACGGCCAGCCGGGGCACTTTGCGGTTCCACTGGGTATACAGCATCACGTAGGTGCCGTCTTCGGTCACCGCTACCCGGGGGTCTTCGCAGCCGCCCGGCCATTCAAATTCCTTCTGGTTGTCTTCGGCAGGAAAAAGAACCGGCGCCGGCCGGCGCTGCATCGTGATGCCGTCCGTACTTTCCGCCAACCCGATCCGGGAGGTGCGCAGGCCGATCCCGATCCCGGAGGAGTCCTCCGCGCGGTACAGCACCTGGATCTTCCCGTTGCGCACCACGGCCGCCGGGTTGAACACGTCGGAGGCTTCCCAGCGCAGGGGCTTGCCGCTCATCGGGTCGCGGAAGGTGCTTCCGGAGCGCGGCGTCAGTACCGGGTTGCCGGCGGCGGGCCGCACGAAGGGGCCGAAGGCCCAGTCGGGAAGGGCAGTTTGGGCACCGACGCCCAAGGAAGTAACCAGAAACAGAATTGCATATAGGGTCCGGAGCAATAGAGGGGAGGGCATGGCTTGCATGTTTCTTTAAAGTTATTGCAAGACAGCGAGCTTTTCCTTCGCAAATGATTATCAGAATGGAGGGTTCAGATAACAGCGTTCAAAGATTGAGAATCCGCCGCTCGGGCATTAGGTTAATCCTGAAAGCAAAATAAAACAAGCCAATGGAATTGGTTCTTTCCCTACATAACGTTTGTATGCCCATGTTATGCACGGTACCTGGGTTTAAAACTTTTGGTTACATATTATTTACGTCGCTGGAGCGCTCGGTAGGTCTTATAAAAATATTGGTACATAATATGCATTTATAGTAAGTTTTTTACTTTCAGCATGAATCCAAAAGACAGTCTGGTAAATATGTAATTATCCTTGGTTTAGCTTCCTGCCATAAGCCCCTCTCCCAATGAAATAACAAGTATTGAATGCACAGCCTTTACTGAGATCTACCGCGGCGGTGCCTGCGGCTTTGTGAATCAGCTG
>DATAGL010000827.1:0-2683 GCA_036263755.1 Chitinophagaceae bacterium
CTGGCCAAACCCATCGCCGCCGGCCGCATCGGGCGCCCTCAGCGTAGCCTGCAGGTTCCATTCTGTTCCGCTGCGCACGTACACATACACCTGCCCGATGCTCACCGTATTTCCGGGGACGTTGTGCGGCGCGCCCACCACCAGCGTGTCGCCCGACAGGTGCAGGGCCGAGCCGAAAGATCCGTGGTGGATATTGGCACTGAGCTGTCCGTGGTAGGTCCAGTTGTTGTTGCTGCGCCGGAAGAGGTACACTTTCCCGGCTTTCTCCGAAGGGGCCGTCGCTCCCGGTGCCCCGATGGCCGCCCAGCTGTTGTTCTGGGCCACTGCCGACCCGAACAGGTCGTTGGCAGCGCCGTCGGGGGCAGTAAATTGTTCCGTTTCGATCCAGCCATTGAGAAAGGGCGTGAAAAAATAGGCTTTGCCCTGCCAGTTATCGGCTCCCACCTTTTTGTAGGGCGCGCCGGCAAGCAGGGACGTGCCGGTAAAGGAAACACTGTGACCGAAGTGATCGCTGGCAGCCCCGTCCGATGAAGTGAGGGCATAGTAGTCATCGCGCTGCGGATAGGGGCGGGAAACGATCAGCACCCGCCCCTGGCGCACCTTACCGTTAATGTCGGCCTGAGGAGCACCGGCGGCGGCCCGGTCGCCCGCCAGGGAAACGCTGAAGCCCAGGAGCTCATCGCCGGCATACTGGGAGGGAATAAAGGTGCCGGAAGAAGTCCAGGTATGGTTGTTCCAGTAAAAGAACGTAAGGGAACCCACCTTGCCGCTGTTGGCGTTTGCCTCGTCGTAATCGAAGGGCGCCCCCACCACCATATGAATATTGTCGGTACTCAGGCTGTAGCCGTAGCTGCTGCCAACCTTGGCGGCATTGATCCTGCCGAGGAGGTGATTGGCCGTCCCGTTTTCGAGTGCATAGCTCGCCTGGTTGCCCCAGGCGCCCTTGCCGCCGGTAAGCGAAACCCAGGCGGTGCCGTTAAAGCCTTCAAAATCGTGCAGGGCGGGGTTCCAGCGAATGGTGCCGGCGGCGGGGGCCGGGGTGTTCGTGGTGCCGATCTTTATGGCGCCGGCCACTTCCAGCTTCTCGGCCGGAGTGCCGGTGCCGATGCCTACGTTCTGCGCAGTGGCAGAAGTGCACCAGAAAAGGGAAAAAAGGAGAATGCGATACATGCAGAATGGTTTGGGTGAAAGGATAGGTTCAGGGTTACCGGGTAAAAGTGTACAGGCGCAGACAGGCGCTGCCGCCGCTGATGCAGGCCATGGTGCAGCGCAGCCGGCCGGGGCGGGCCTCCAGCACCTGGAAGGTGGTGCCGTCGATGGTGAGGTACTCGCTTCCGGCCGATTGCCGCAGGTACCATCTGAAGGGTTGGTCCGGGCGCCGGGCGCCGGAGTGGAACCTTCCGGTGCCGGCTGATCCGAACTCCCAGGTGGCGGCCGGCAGATGCACCGTTCCGCAGCCGGCCAGCAGCTGGCAGCTTTGGAGCTTCCAGCGGCCGGTAAGCAAAGCCGCGGTATCGGGCCGTTCGCCGATGCGGCAGGCGGGCAGCAGGCTCCATAGGGCGCACAATACCGGCAGCAGCTGCCGGAAGGGGAAGCACTTCATGGTTGTTTGGTTTTGCAGTAAAAGGGTTCAGTCGATGGCGCCGATGAGGAAGTTGCCGGTTTGCAGGCCTCCGGTCCAGGCTTTGTGCATGCCGATCACGTAGTGGCCTCCGTACAGGGCAAGGGCCCGGCCGAACAGGTCCGTTGGGGCAGGAAAAGGCTGCTGCAGGCGGTTGACCTGGACGAAGCTTCCGTTGACCTGGAGCTGTTCGAAGAGGTATACCGTTCCGGGCTGTTGCGCCAGCAGCATCTCTGCGCCGTTGGCCCGGAAGTCGCCGCCCGGGGCGCCCACCATCAGCCGGTTGCCGTCCAGGCTTACTTTCATGCCGAATTTTTGCTCCGGACCGGCCGCTCCCGCCGGCAGTGTTACATGAGTGAACAGGCCCCAGCTGCCGCCGGTATTCCGGCGCACCAGCAGCACCGAGCCGCCCGTTTCGGAAGGAAGGTAGGGGGCCAGCGGCGCCCCGATGGCAACGGCCGTACCGGAAATACTGACGGCATAGCCGCAGGCGGAGCCGCCGCTTCCGATCTTCCGGAACGCCTGGGTCCAGTCGGTGCCGTTGTGCGTGTAAATAAAGGCTTCCCCGGTTTCCGTGGCGCCGGGTTTATGGTAGGGGGCACCTACGGCCAGTACGCCGCCTTCAATGTCCACGCTCCACCCGTAAGCGGCGCCGGCACTGGCGTCGGAAGGCCAGTGGGCGTCGGTATACCATTGCCCCTGTGCATTCTTCCAGTTCAGGTAGATGATCCCGCGGTCGGTCTTCCCCGTTGAATCGAAATAGGGTGCGCCCACGGCAGTGGTCACTCCCAGGGGGCCGCTGGCGGTAATGGCCACGTCGTAACCGAAGTTGTCATTCGCGTCGCCCCCGGGAATCACGAAGGTGTTGTCCACTTCCCAGCCTGCAGCGGTACGCTCGAACACGTACATTTTGCCGGCGCCGTGCTGACCCAGGTTGGCTTTGAGGGGGGCACCCACAACGAGGTAATTGCCGTCCACATCTACGGAAAAGCCGAAGCCGCTGTCGTTGTCCGGGTCGGGCGCCGTTATTTTCGCTTCTTCCACCCAGCGGCCGTTGGCTTC
>DATAGL010000828.1:0-4029 GCA_036263755.1 Chitinophagaceae bacterium
CTCCATACATAACACCACAATTGGCTAAGTATCATTGCAAATGTTTTGCCTGCCCCGTTTTCTCAGCGCAGATCTTCCTTGTATTTGGCCATTTTATTAGCCGGCCGGATGATCAACCGCAGGGTCGGGTTGTTGGTCAGAAAGGACCACAGCCAGCTGAAAGCAAGCTTTACTTTATTGCGGAAGCCGATGAGGGGAATAATGTGGATGAACAGCCAGATGAGCCAGGCAAAGAACCCCCCGAAAGACACCTTGGGCAGGTCAGCTACGGCCTTGTACTTGGAGATGATGGCCATGGAGCCTTTGTCTTTGTAAATAAAGGGCTGCATCGCTTCGCCCGAAGCAAGCCGCCGCAGGTTCTTACCCAACCGTTCTCCCCCTTGTATGGCCACCTGCGCCACCTGGGGATGTCCTTTCGGGAAGGCCGGATCGGTGGTCTGCAGGCACTGGTCGCCCAGTACGTAGACATTAGGGAGGCCCTGCACCCGGTTGTATTCATCCACCAGCACCCGGCGGCCGCGGCCGATGGCTTCCGCCGGCAGCCCGGGCGCCTCGCGCGCCACCACGCCCGAAGCCCAGATGAGGGAGGCGGTGGGGATCGTCCGCCCGTCGGCGAGCAGCACGAGGCCCTCGGTGTAATCTTTTACGGCAATGTTGGTGATGATATTGACGCCCAGCTTTTGCAGTACGGTACAGGCCTCGTCCTGCGCCTTTTTGCTCATCGGGCCCAGCAGCACCGGGCCGGCATCGATGAGAAAAATATGCCGGCCAAAGTCCTGGATCTCAGGGTACTCCTTGGTAGCGATGTGCTGCCCGAGTTCCGCCAGCATGCCTGCCAGCTCCACACCGGTGGGGCCGCCGCCGGCAATGACGATATTGAGCAGGCGGTCGCGCTCCTCGCGGGTCTTCGCCCGGGCGGCCTCTTCCATATTGAGCAGGAGGTGGTTGCGCAGGTTGAGTGCCTCGTCGATGGTTTTCATCGGCAGGGCGTTCCGCTTCACATTTTCCATACCGAAGAAGTTGGTTTCGGTGCCCAGGGCGATCACCAAATGGTCGTAGGGCAATGTGCCGGTATCGGTCTCCACCAGGTTTTGGGCCGTATCAATGCGCAGGAGGCTGCCCATATGGAAGCGCAGGTTCTTTTTTTCCTGGAACAGGCGCCGGAAGGGATAAGAGATGTTGGAGGGCTCGATAAAAGCCGTCGACACCTGGTAGAGCAGGGGTGGAAAAAAATGGTAATTGTTACGGTCCACCAGGGTAATGTGGAACCGCTGGTCATTTCCGAGTTTTTTGATCAGGTTGATGCCTGCGAAACCTCCGCCGACAACCACTACTTTGATGATTCCTTCCTTCATGGCAATTTCTATTCTAAGGGATGAAGCAATATATCCGGTTCATTTCAGGTGCAAAGTTACGGTGAGAGGCGACACCCGTTTCATCCAATCCGCATACTGCGCAGACTAAGGCCTCTGAAGACCTGTTCATAGGTATGGGTGATCTCTTCCTGCTGATTCATGAGGGAAAGCGCATACAAAAGGGGAATGTAATGGTCGGCCGTGGGAACGGCCAGCCGGGCCGACTTGCCTGCTGTATTGTAGCGGAACAGGCTGCTGAAATCCCGCGCATCGATCCTTTGCTTTACCCACTGGTCGAAGTCTTCGGCCCAGGAGTAAGGCTTTTTGGTCCAGAAGCGTAAGGCAGAAAGTTCCAGGTTGTGCACGACATTGCCGCTTCCGATGATCAATACTCCCATATCCCGCAGCGGTGCCAGTTGACGTGCCAGGCGGTAGTGGTAGTCAAGTGGCTGCTCCATGTCAATACTGAGCTGCAATACAGGGATGTCCCCGTTCGGCGCAATATGCTTCAGGACCATCCAGGCGCCGTGATCCAGTTCCCGCTGGTGCAGTTGGACGCCGGTATGATCAGCTACATAATTGGCGGTTTCCGGAGCGCCGGTCGAAGGATATTCCGGGACATGGAAGCTTTTATTTGCCTGTATGAAGGACCCGCCCAGTGTCAGCCAATGTGCGGATATCACCAGAATGACGGCAGGCTTGATGGTTGTTCCGAACGTTCTCAGGCTCTCAATGAAGGGCTGTGTTTCCTCATTGACATTATCCAGGTGCCCTGTAAACAGTACCGGCATCCGGGCAGTATGTTTCAGGAGCCCGGGCATCTGTAACCATTGCTCGATCCCGGAGGCATTCCTTAAGAAGGGAAGCGCAGATAACAGTTTGATAAAATGGCTTCGGTGCATCGGTAGTCCCTCTATTGTTTGTGATTTGCGGAGCCGTGTTGTGGCAACAAGCTGGCTCCCGGCTGGAGTCCTTGACGCCGGGAGCCGCTTGCGCGCACTGGGAGGAGTATCCTGCCAAAGCAGTTTCAGTAGCTAGCTCATTACCCGTTTGCCTAGCTTCAGGGTTCTTTTGGGTGATATGGGCGCTTTTTGAAAGCGGCCCCACGCAATAAAAACAGCTATGATAAAGAGCACTACGTTCATGCCAATAACCGGTGTTTCTCCTCTCGAAATATGGAACAGAAGAGCAAAGAGCTGCATCAGGGCCAGTCCCACAGCGGCAATCGGAGTGAGCTTCGGCCGGATGCGAAAAAAGGAAGGCAGCACGAGGCCGATAGCTCCTGAAAACTCGCTTAAGCCAATCAGGCGGACGGCTGCTTCAGGCATCTGCGCCGCCCAGGGCAAAATCTCAGCCAGTTTTTCCATAGGCAGGGTGAGCTTCATCGTGCCGGCCGCCAGGAACATCAGGGCCAGGATGGATTGTGCAACCCATAGGACCCTATTCCATCCTTTGGATGGGTACTGTTGCTTTTTCATTGCGGTTCTGCTTTCGGTTGATTGTTTTGCCGGTGGGTTTGTCCGAAATGCGTATATCAGGAAGGCTGTTTGAATGCCTCAACCACCACTTCAGAGACCGGGGTAGTGGGCCTTCCAATCAGGCCGGAGAGTTGCTTGCTGTCGTTGAACAGGTCGCCTTTTGCGATCCCTGCATCCCAGCCGGCAATGGCATGGGCAAAGCCTTCGGGCACTCCAAAGCTGGTGAGTATCGCCGCATATTCGCCTTCTGGCAGATTCTTGTAGGGGATTTCCTTGCCGGCCTTCTCTGAAATTTGAGTCGCCAGGTCCGCTAACGTAAACGCTTCATCTCCGGCCAGCTCATACACCTTGCCCTCATGCCCTTCTGTAGTCAGGACGGCTACAGCGGCTTCCGCAAAATCCTGGCGGGAGGCTGCCGAAATTTTACCGGCACCAGCACTGCCCAGCAGAGCGCCGCCGGCCACTGCCCCGGGAATGGTACCTGCATAGTTTTCTGTATACCAGCCATTGCGCAGGATCGTGTACGAGAGCCCGCTTTCCTTCAGGGCAGCTTCCGTAGCCAGATGTTCCGTGGCCAGGCTGATGCTTGTGGTGTCGGCATGCAGCAGGCTGGTGTATACAATCCGTTTTACCCCGGTTTTCTTCGCAGCGTCGATCACATTTTGGTGTTGTACGGCGCGCTTTCCCACTTCACTGCTTGAAATCAGCAGTAAGGTGTCCAGCCCTTGGAAAGCTTCTTCCAGGGTTTGGGGTTGGTTGTAATCGGCTTCCCGGGTTTCCACGCCCAGGTCCGCCGCCTTTTGGCTGGAGCGAACCAGGGCAATAATGTTTCCGGCCGGAACCTTTTCTTTCAGTTCTTGTACTACGATTCTTCCCAGTTGTCCGGTTGCTCCTGTGATTCCAATTTTCATTTTATTGATTTTTATTTTCTTAATAATTTTTGATTCTGGTTTAGCCCAGTCGGACCGATGTCATGGTCAGAGAACCAGCCATCGCCTTATCGTTAAAAAAGGACACTTCATCTTTACTGCCCTTCAGTCCTAAGGTGTACATCAAAGGCAGGTAATGTTCAGGGGTAGGGATTGCCAGTTGGGCTTCTTTTCCTAAAGTGGTGTAATGGATCAAAGGCTTATGGTCGCCTTCCTGAATCAGGGACTTGAACTTTTCATTGATTTGTTTGGCCCAGTCATAACCAT
>DATAGL010000829.1:0-2041 GCA_036263755.1 Chitinophagaceae bacterium
GGCCTTACCGTAACGCTGCAGGCCAGCGCCGGCTCCAACCTGAACGAAGTGGTGGTCGTGGGTTACGGCACCCAGCGCAAGCGGGATGTGACCGCCACCATTGCCAAGATCGGCGCGGAAAAGATCGCCAACGTGCCCGCCCCTTCCTTTGAATCGGCCCTGGCCGGCAAAGCGGCCGGCGTCCAGGTGAACACCACCGGCGGCCTCGCCGGCAGCGGCGCCGTGGTACGCATCCGCGGCATCAACTCCATTTCCATCGCGGGCGACCCCCTGTACGTCATCGACGGCATTCCCATCGACGTTACCTACGTGGGCGGACCGAGCCGCAATAACCTGGGCCAGGACCGCAACCCGCTGGCCAACCTCAATCCCAACGACATTGAAAGCGTGGAAATCCTTAAAGACGCCGGCGCCACCGGTATTTACGGCAGCCGCGGCGCCAACGGGGTGATCCTCATCACCACCAAGCGCGGCAAGGGCCGCATGCACCACAACTTCAGCTCGCGCGTGGGCATGTCCGGTCCTTCGGTGAAACCCGATTTCGTGGATGCAAAGACCTGGCTGGCCATCCGCCAGGAGGCTTGGGAAATGGACGGCAATACGGGCGTGCAGCAGAACCTGCCCGGGGGCCTCGGCGGCTACCCGCTGGAGCAGGCGCTCAACGGCACCAATACCGACTGGTGGGACCAGGCCACGCGCACGGGCATCAGCCAGGAATACAACTACAGCGTATCGCGCGGCATCGGCAACTTTAATTTTTATGCGGCCGGCAACTACGGCAAGGAGCAATCCTACATCGTCGGCAACGATTTCCAGCGGGCCGGCGTCCGCGCCAATATGGACTACAAGGTGCGCAAGAACCTGAGCGTGGCCCTGAACAGCGCCTTTTACAGCGGCATCAACAACATGCTGAACAACGGTTGGAACGGCGGCCTGGGCATGGCCATGAGTACCGGGCTTCCCTACTACCCGGTGTATAATGCCGACGGTTCGTACTTCCGCACCGGCGATTACCGCCTCACCTGGGGCACCACGCCCGGGGCCCCGTACACGATTCCCAACAGCAACAACCTGGTGGCTCAGCGCGAAGGCTCGGATTTCCGCAGCCGCGAGAACCGGATCATCGGAACCCTTTCCGGGCGCTATACGCCGGTGAAGAACCTGGACATCAGCGCTTCGGCCTCTTTCGAGCAGAACAAAAGCCTGTACAACAGCTATTATACGCCGTGGATGCTCAACCGCTCCACAGGCGCCCAGGGTGCCGCCGAAAACAACCTGAGCACCTACCGGAACCAGAACTACAACCTGACGGCCAACTACGCCTGGGATGTAACGTCCAACAGCCGCTTCACCTTCCTGCTGGGCACCGAGTACCAGGAACAGAAGACGCTGAACGAATACGCCCGGCTGGACTCTGCCGCCGGCGAACTCTATAAGATCGACAAGACGGCGAAGATCGACAGCATCATCGGCGCCGCGCCCTCCAACACCACGTTCGAGCGCCTGTTCCGTTCCGTATTTGCCCGTGTGAACTACAGCTTCCGCAGCAAGTACATCCTGCAGGCCTCAATCCGCCGCGACGAAAGCTCGGCTTTCCGCGACAACTACAAGACCGCCTGGTTCCCCACCGTATCCGGTGCCTGGCTGCTTTCGGAAGAGGACTTCTTCCGCAATGCCCTGCCGCAGGTGAACCTGCTGAAGCTCCGCGCCTCCTGGGGCCTGGTGGGCACCTCCAACCTTCCCTGGGATGCCTCGTATGCTTCCTTCGACACGGCCCGCCGTCCGCAGGATTATTACAACGGTCAGCCCACGATCTTCCGCACCCGTCTGGGCAACCCGGACCTGCGCTGGGAAACCGCTTCCAACATCGACCTTGCCCTCGAAGCCGGCCTGTTCAACAACCGGGTATCTATAGAAGCAGCCTACTACCGCCGCAAGAACACCGACATCCTCATCGAGGTGCCGATCTCTTCCTACAACGGCGTGGGCGGCTCGCAGTGGCAGAACCAGGGCAGCATTCTGAACGAAGGCGTGGAATTTA
>DATAGL010000830.1:0-8130 GCA_036263755.1 Chitinophagaceae bacterium
ATCGGCCTTGCGTTCCTCGGCTATACGCTGAAGGCAAGACCGGCCACGGACAGGAAGGATTGATGATGTACGGTGTACGATGTACGATGTACGGTTTACGATCGTTGCACGCAAAGGCTCTAAGGGCCGCAAAGACGCAAAGGATATATTGTAACTTAGAAAGCCCCAAAATTTTATCGTCAATCGTCAATCGTCAATCGTCAATCCGGCACATCGTACACCGTACATCGTAAACCGTACATCGTACAACAGCCGCTATCTTCGCTTCATGAACCTTTACACCATTGAAACCGGCCTCTTTAAGCTCGACGGCGGCGCCATGTTCGGTGTGGTGCCGAAATCCATCTGGAACAGGATCAACCCCGCCGACGAGAACAACCTCTGCACCTGGAGTATGCGCTGCCTGCTCATCGAGGAAGGAGACCGGCTCATCCTGGTGGACACCGGCATCGGGGACAAGCAGGACGAAAAATTCTTCCGGCATTATTACCTCCACGGCACCGATTCGCTCGACGCTTCGCTGGCGGCCCGCGGCTTTCACCGGGCCGACATCACCGATGTGCTGCTGACCCACCTGCATTTCGATCATTGCGGTGGCGCTATTGCGCGGTCCGGCGACCGCCTCGTGCCGGCCTTTCCCAATGCCACTTACTGGAGCAACGAACGCCACTGGCAATGGGCCACCCGTCCGAACGACCGGGAAAAAGCCTCGTTCCTCAAAGAGAACATCCTGCCGATAGAGGAAAGCGGGCAGCTGCAGTTCGTGCCGGTACCGGAAGCTCCGGAAGGCGTACTGGCAACGGCCCCCTTCCTGCCGGGCATCGACCTGCGCTTCGTGCACGGCCATACCGACAGCATGATGCTGCCGCAGATCCGGTACAAAAACCGGACGGTAGTTTACCTGGCCGACCTGCTGCCTTCGGCCGGTCACATTCCCCTCCCCTACGTCATGGCCTATGATATGTTTCCCCTTACCACGCTGGGCGAGAAGGGCAGCTTTCTCGCGGAAGCGGCGGCCCGGGACTACATCCTCCTCTTCGAGCACGATGCCCAGGTGGAATGCTGCACCCTGGTGCAAACGGAAAAAGGGATCCGGGCCGGTGCATCGTTCCCCCTGGACGCGGTTTCCTGATCCCGTCAGGCGGGCTCCGCCGTTACCATCACCGCTTGCAGTTTCGTACCGGCCGTTGGGAAACCGGATCGAAAATGCAGGGCAGACACATTAAATCAATTGTATATTTAAAGGTGCGCCAGGCTCCCGTGCTGAACGGATCAACCCAAAACCCGACCGGATGCACCGCCCTATTTACCCGGTAGCCGGATGTTTGTTTGGCATCCTGCTGCTCCAGTCCTGTGTGACCCACAACAACCCTGCTTCGGAAGCCGATGCCCTGGAGCTGGACCTGAAAAAAGGAGCCCTTATTTCCTGCGCGCCGGGCGAGCAGCAGTACGGCACCCTCTCCTTCCGCATCACGGCCAAACCCGCTTCCCGGCGCGCTTTTGCACTGGGGGTAAAGCTGCTCCATTCCTTCGAGTACGACGAATCCGAAAAAGTATTTGCCGGCATCATCGACCGGGAGCCCGGGTGCGCCATGGCGTACTGGGGCGTGGCCATGAGCAATTTTCACGCGCTGTGGGCCCCGCCCACCGAAACCGAGCTGAAAAAAGGGGCCCGCGCGGTGGCGCGGGCAAGGGCCATCCGGAAAAAAACGGACCGGGAGGCCGCCTATATTGAAGCCATCGGCGCCTATTTCGACAACTGGACGCAGAGCGACCACCGCACACGGACCGGCCGTTTCGAGCAGGCCATGAGCCGGCTGTACGAGCGCTACCCCGACGACCCGGAAGCCGCCATTTTTTATGCCCTGGCCCTGAACGCCCATGCCGACCCGGCGGACAAGACGTACGCCCGGCAGCTGAAGGCCGGTGAACTGCTGAAAGGCATTTATCCCGGCCAGCCTGATCACCCGGGTCTGGTGCACTACCTCATACATACATACGATTACCCCGAGCTGGCCACGCAGGCCCTGACTGCCGCGCGGCGCTATGCGTCGGTAGCCCCCTCTTCGGCACATGCTCTCCACATGCCTTCGCACATTTTCACCCGGCTGGGCCTCTGGGAGGAATGCATCCGGTCGAACCGCATGTCCGTGGAATCGGCGCAATGCTACGCCCGCGGCACCGGAATGAAAGGCCGCTGGGACCAGGAGCTGCACGGGATGGACTACCTCATGTATGCCTACCTCCAGCAGGGGGATAACCGCCGGGCGATGGAGCAGTGGGACAGCCTGCGCCGCTTCCGGGCCGTAGAACCGGCGGGCCTGATCTCCGCTTACGCGCTGGCCGCCATCCCGGCGCGGTACGTGCTGGAAAACCGGCAATGGAAAGAAGCCGCTGCACTGGCCACCCCGCTTCCGGAATTTCCCTGGCAGCGCTTTCCCTGGCAGAAAGCCATGGTGCATTTTGCCCGCTTCCTCGGTGCCGTACACACCGGGCAGGAGGCGGCTGCGGCCACTGAATTAACGGCGCTGAAAGAACTCCGTACCGCCCTCGAAGCCCAGAAGGATGCCTACAAAGCGGGCCAGGTGGCGATCCAGATCCGGGCGGCGGAAGCCTGGATGCTGTTCCGGCAGGGCCGCCGCGAGGAAGCGGCGGCCCGGATGCAGGAAGCCGTAACGGCCGAAGAGCAGACCGGTAAGCACCCGGTAACACCGGGAGAGGTGCTGCCGGCACGCGAGTTACAGGGCGACCTCCTGATGGAAATGGAACGTTGGCCAGAAGCCCTTGAAGCCTACGAAGCCGACCTGCAGGCCCACCCCGGCCGCTTCAACGGCCTGTACGGCGCTGCGCTGGCAGCCCAGCGCTCCGGCCGGAACGAAAAGGCCCGCAGCTACTTCCAGCAGCTGCTCAAAGTGGCCGCACCGGGATCGGACCGTGCCGAGCTGGCAACCGCCCGCCGGTACCTGGAAGGCCGGTAAGCTTCATACCCCTAACATCAAAACAGGTAATAATGAATCGCCGACTTTTTTTGCAGTTTCCGCTGGTAGCCGGTGCCCTGCTGGCCGCACCGGATGCCGGGGCCCGCGACCCTAAAAAAGGCTTTATGGTAGCGGCGAACCGCGACCGCTATGAAGAAGAGCTCCTGTTCATGGGTGGCCGCTTTTTCTGCAAGGTTTCCGGGAAAGATACGGAGGGCCAGCTTTGCATCTATGATACCGTTCGCTGGGAAAAAGGCGGCCCGGCCCTGCACCTGCACCAGCAGCAGGATGAATGGTTTTATGTGGTGAGGGGGCAGTTCAACATCCGGATCGGCACCGAATCGTTCCGCATGGGTCCCGGCGACTGCGCATTTGTTCCCCGCACCGTACCGCACGGCTTTGTCAATGTGAGCGAAGGAGAAGCCCAGATGCTGGTGCTGTTCCAGCCGGCCGGTACCATCGAAACGTTCTTTAAGGAAGCAGCCGCTATGGGAAGCTCGGTACCCGCGGGCCAGCGGGCCTCCGCCGCACAGGAACTGGCCCGTCGCCACGGCATGGAGATCCTGGGTCCGCCTTTACCCCTGGAATAAAAGAAAAGGTATCAGGCCGGTCGATGACCCTGCTTGTTGTGCAGGCTACAGGTCCGTGCACCCGGCATTTCCTTGCGGAACAAAACTTTCACCCGGCGCTGCGGTTCATGGAAATGCAGTATTCGGACTCCGTCCTTTCCCGGGCACACAATGAGCGGATAGTCGGCAACAGGATCCCCCTTCACCGGGAGGGAAGGAGCAATCGGATAAGAAAAGGGTGCGGCCGCTTCACTGCATGTACCGGAATCCGCAATTCATCCGTCAAAAGGGCCAGGCGGACGGCTTCCCCGTCCGGCTGGTGAAACCGCAGCCTATATTCGCAGGGCAACCAAAACTAACTGCTTCTTTCCCGCACTGCTTTTCCTCTCTCCTCTGCCGGACAACCTCAAACCCTGCATCATGACCATTACTTACCCGCACACCATCGAGAACTGTATCGGTGAGAAGCTGATCGTCCATTCCGTAGTACCGGAGCCCGACGGCGACCGGCTGCTGGTGGAGAATTTCGTGGCACCGGGTGTGGGTCCCCTGATGCATACGCACTGGAAGCAGGATGAATGCCTGACGGTGATGGAAGGGCGCATCGGGTACCAGGTAAAAGGAGGTCCCGAGCAGTTTGCCGGCCCCGGCGAAACCGTGCTGTTTGAGCGCGGCGTGCCCCACCGGTTCTGGAATGCCGGAACAGAAACCCTGCACTGCACGGGCTATATCAAGCCGGCCCATACGGTAGTGTATTTCCTGACGGCTATATTCAATGCACAAAATAAAACGGGCACCGGGCGTCCCGAGCTTTTCGACGCCGCTTTCCTGACCCGCCGCTATGCTTCAGAGTTTCACCTCAACGATATGCCTTTCTTTGTCCGGAAAGTGGTCATCCCCGCCACCTACTTCCTCGGGAAGCTCCTGGGGCGGTATGCGCATTTTAAGGATGCACCGGAACCGGTGAAATGATGTACGAGTACGATTGTTGCACGCAAAGGCGCTAAGGGCCGCAAAGACGCGAAAGGTATTAATATCGGGATTCGCTTCACATTCGATGTACGATGTAAGATGTTCGGTGTACGACTAACAAACGCACATCGTACATCTTACATCATCTGCCATTCACCCTCCCTCCAATTGACTTAAGTATTCACCCATTCACCCATTGACCCATTCACCTCAAAGTCCCCGGGCTTTCTTCAGCGAGGTCAGGGGGTGGCGCAGGTTCTTGTAGTTCATCATGTCCACCTTTACGGTGCCTACGACGATGGGGCTTTCGATGCGCACGGGAATATGGTTGGCGTCGTCGGTAACCCAGACGGTCATCTTTTCGCCGCCTTCGAAGATGGTGCCCTTGATCAGCAGGGGCTTGAACTTGATGGCCCGGAACTTCCCGTATTTGGTTTTTACTTCTTCTTTGCCGAGGTAGCGGATGTACATGTTGTACACTTCATTGTCCAGGAACATGGAAAAGGGAATCCGGTCGCCGGCCTTGTAGCGGCTCCAGTCGATATTCCTGGCATAATACACGGAGGAAAGCACATCCTGCACGCAGCCGGGCACCTTGTATACACCGCTGTTGGTGATGGCCGTATTGGCCGTAGTATTGAACGTGATGCTCTCGTATTTTTTGTACCCGCCTTCGCTCACGTTGCGGATAAACTTCAGCGGCTGCATGGTGGCCGTGTCGATAAAGCTTTCGTAGCGGTCGCGCACCTTGAAGATCCAGTCGTAGGAGGAATTGGTTTTACCGTCGCCCACGATATGAAAGACGGGCCGGTTGTTCAGCCGCTCCACCGTATTGGTGAAGGTGGCCGTACCGGCATTCACGTAAATGCCCGCCACGTTGTAGAAAACGGTATAGGTGATCTGCTCGCCGGGGCGCGTAGCCGTATTGCGGGCCCCGCAGAACTCGTCGAACGGGGCGCTGGCATTCAGGTACAGGCCGAAGCTGCAGCAGAGGAATAAAAAGAGGTATCTAAAGGTGCTCATTCTTCTTGTTGAACATTTTCAGGGTCAGGATCAGCAAGCTACCAACGATAGCCGGCAAAATCAAGTTAATAAACCAAACGGTGATCGTGGTCAGTCCCACCCCAAGGCTGTTCGCCGTGAACAGGCCCATCAGTTGCAGGCTGATCTCCCCGCGCAGCCCTACTTCCAGCAGGGCGATCGAAGGAATGACGGCCAGGGCCAGGAAGATCACGCTCATGGTGGAGACAACCGTGCCGGCCGTAACCCCTACGCCGAACAGGTAAAACAGCAGGCCGTATTGCAGCAGGAACACCGCGTACCGTACACCAGATAGAAGCAATATATAGGTCAAACGTTGCACCGTGAACCCGGAAAGCGGCTCCACGAGGTAGCGGTACTGCGGGCGGCGGATCCAGCGGTTGAATAGCGACAGGGTGCCATTGGCCTGAAAATAAACAAATGTTAAAAGAAGCGTCCCGGCGGCCAGCCCGTAAAAGAGGAACTGGAAGGGAATCTCCATATCCGGGTAGGCCGCCAGGAGCGGGCCTTTGAGCACCAGCAGCCCGGCCGTTCCGGCCCCCAGCGTCACCAGCAGCTGGGCTACGGAGCCCACCACCGTGTTGGCAATGGTCTTCAGGCGCTTTCCTTCGGGCAGGTACATGATGCGGCCGGCGTATTCGCCGATGCGGTTGGGCATGGTCACCGAAAAGGAAACACCCGCCAGCACGGCCCGGAAGGCATGGGCGTAAGGTACCGGGTGGACGGACTGCACGCAGGTCTTCCATTTCCAGGCCTCGATGCCCCAGTTGACCGCCACCAGCAGCAGTGCGGCAAAAAACGACAGGATGCGCGTCGACTCCAGCGAGGCGCGGATGTGCAGCCAGGAAGCTTCCAGGTGCGGCTGGTTGCGGATCTGCCGGTAAATGGACCAGGAAAGCCAGAGAAACAGCAGAGGACCTAAAAAATAGTTGAGGAAGATTTTGATATTTTTGCTCAGCCGCATCCGCGGTAAAAATACCACCTCCTTGCAAAAGCCATCTAAAATTATACTGGCCGTAGACCCCGGGTCCCTCTTCATGGGATACAGCGTGATCACCGTTTGCGGCCCTGAAATCCAGGTCCGGGAGTCCGACGTACTCATCCTGCCGCGCAAGCTCGACATGTACGAGCGCCTCAGCCTGATCCACGCCAAGGTGCTGGAACTGGTGAAGCACTATCATCCTTCCGAATTCGCCATTGAAGCCCCGTTTTTCGGGAAGAACGTGCAAAGCATGCTCAAGCTCGGACGGGCGCAGGGCGTAGCCATTGCGGCCGCCTTTGCCGGCGGGCTCACCGTGACGGAGTACTCGCCCAAAAAGGTAAAGCAGTCCATCACCGGCAACGGCAATGCCGACAAGGAGCAGGTGTGGAAGATGGTGCAGCACATCACCCAGATGAAGGAAAAGCCGAAGTACTTCGATGCCTCCGATGCCCTGGCCGTGGCGCTCTGCCACCACTTTCAAACCTCCGGCGTGGCGGCGGTCACCGCGCCTAAGAAAGCCGCCGCGAAAAAGAAAGCCGGCGGGTGGGAGCAGTTTGTATCGGAGAACAAGCACCGGGTACGGTGAGGAGCAGGGGGTTGGAGTTGGGTGTTTGGAATTAGGTGTTTGGAGTTGATCAGTTGAATGGTTGATTAGGGTCCGCCTGCCGGCGGCTTTTATTTCACGCAAAGGCGCCAAGGTACGCAAAGACGCAAAGGATATGTTGTAACTTATGCAGCTCTAAATTCAATCGTCAATCGTCAATCGTCAATCGTCAATCGTCAATCGTCAATCGTCAATCGTCAATCCGCACATTTGCACATCTGCACATTCACTCTCCCTCCCATTCCCCTACAGATTCACCCATTCACCCATTGACCCATTCACTTCATAGCTTCCAGGAGCTTTCGCTGGTCCTCGGCCAGTTCTTCGGGGGAAACGGTGAGCTTGGGACGGGTGAAGTTGAGGTCGTGGGCCGAGTCCATGGGCACGAGGTGCAGGTGCGCGTGGGGCACTTCCAGCCCGATCACCGAATAGCCCACGCGGGCGCAGGGAAAGGCTTTTTCAATGGCCAGGGCGATTGGCCGGGCAAAAAGAAGTATCTCCCGCAGGCTTTCCTCCGGCATATCGATGAATCGGTCCACTTCCTCTTTCGGGATCACCAGGGTATGGCCCCGGCGCAGGGGAAACACGTCCAGGAACGCAAAGAACCGGTCGTTCTCGGCAACCCTGAAAGCGGGGATCTCGCCGGCGATGATTTTGGAAAAAAGCGTCATGGGGAGTTCGGCGTTTGGAGTTAATGGTTTGTGGTTTGTAGTTGCCGGGTAGCGAAATGAATAAGAGCCGCTTCCGTCTTCTGCCACTAATAAACCGGGAACAAAATCGTCAATCGTCCATCTTAAATCGTCAATCCTACAAAGTGATCTCCTCCACCTTGAACTTGATCAGTCCCGCCGGTGCGGTCACTTCGGCGATATCACCCACGGCTTTGCCGAGCAGGCCCTTGCCGATGGGCGAGGTAAAGGAGATCTTGCCGGCCTTCAGGTCCGCTTCCTTTTCGGAAACGATCTGGTAGGTGACCTGTTTTTT
>DATAGL010000831.1:0-6309 GCA_036263755.1 Chitinophagaceae bacterium
TAGTATTACTCAGCTGTGCGCCTTAATTTTACCGGTGCATTTACACACCTGAACAGAAGAGGGCCCCTGTGCCAATGACCGGAAAGGTTTCTTCGAGGATACGATACCGGCAGCGCTTCCGTTAAGAAAGGGAGCGCGACGGAAAACAGCAACTTTAGCCACCCGTTATTGCCTCCAGAACATGAGCTACCCCGCAAGACTCTTTACCGCCCTGTTGCCCGGACTGTGGCTCCTCTGCCTCGCCCGCCCGGCCGCTGCACAGGAGCCGGCCGCCACCGGGAAGACCCTCCTGGAAAGGATCCATACCGCCCGTTCCGACACGGGCCGCATCCATGCGTTGCTCGACTACAGCAGCTGGCTGATCGATGTCGACAAGGACTCTTCGGTCCGGGTGGCGGAGCAGGCGCTGTTGCTCAGCCGGCAGGAAGGCTATGCCTTCGGGGAAGGCCGCAGCCACCAGCTCCAGGGCGTGGCCTACGCGGAAAATGGCGACTATCCGCGGGCGCTTACGGCCTACAACCAGGCCATCCCGATCTTTAAGCAGCTGCGCGCCGAACTGCCCCTCGGAAAGGTATACAACAACATCGGCAACGTGTACAACAACCAGGGCCGGCTCGAGGAAGCGGCGGCCTGCTATTTCAACGCCATTCATTTCCTGGAGCGCGCGGAGCAGCCTTACGCCTACGCCATTTACAACAACCTGGCCATCGCCCTGCGCAAGCTCAACCAGCACGACCGGGCCATTCATTACAGCCGGCTGGGTGAAGCCGAGGCCCGCAAGGCGGCCGATACCATCCGCCTGATCCAGCTGCTCAGCGCCACCAGCGACGCCCTCATCCAGAGCGGCCGCATTGCCCCTTCCCTGCGCTTCTCCCGCGAAGGCCTGTTCCTTTCCGACCGCGTGGGCTACACGGTAGGCAAAACCGTGGCGCTGCTCAACCTGGCGGATTACCATGCCCATGCGCGGCGCTACGACTCGGCCCTTCATTACCTGCAGGACGCGGCGGCCCTTGCCCGGAAGGTGGGCGACCCTACGTACGTGGAAGAAGCGCACTACGGCCTGGCGAAAGTGCAGTTCACCCTGGGGCGGTATGAGCCGGCCCGCCAGAACCTCCTGCATTCCCTGGCCGTGGCCCGGAAGCTGAACGACCGGGAGCACCTGGCCAAGACCTACGGCCTGCTGTCGGATTATTTCGCTGCCCGCGGCCAGTATGACCGGAGCCTCGAAGCATTCCGCCAAAGCAAGGCTTACGACGACAGCCTGCGCAGCGAAGCGGCCACCCGCAACATGCACGCCCTGGAAGCAAAGTACCGCACCGCGCAAAAGGACAAGGAGATCGCCCGCAAGCAGCTGGCCCTCTCCCGGCAGGAGGCCGAGCTCAAAACAAAGAACGGCATGATCATCCTGATCCTCACCGGGCTGATTGCCTTGTCGGCCGTTTCGGTGCTGGGCTACCGCAGCTACCGGCAAAAGCAAAAGCTGCAGGCCCAGCAGATCCTCACCCTGCAGAAGGAGCACGAAGCCAAAGCCCTGCTGGCCCTGATGCAGGGAGAGGAACGGGAACGCGTCCGAATTGCCCGGGAACTGCACGACGGCGTGGGCAGCCTGCTTTCCGCCCTGAAGATGTACCTCGGCTCCCTGAGCACCGAACACGGGTCGGTGAGCCGTTCCGCTACCTACCAGGAAGCCGTGTCCCTAGTGGGCGAAGCCGCTTCCGAGGTCCGGAAGACCGCACACAACCTCATGCCCCAGGTGCTGCACCAGCAGGGACTGGAAGAGGCGATCCGGTATTTCTGCAGCAAGATCAGCAAAGGCCAGGTGCTGCAGGTGGAGTTCCAGGGATACGGAACCGCCGGCCGGCGCTTCGCGCCCGACTTCGAGCTGATGGTGTACCGGCTCGTACAGGAACTTCTTCACAACACCCTGCGCCACGCCGAGGCCACCCAGGCGCTGGTGCAGCTGTCGCTGAGCGGCGACCTGCTGGCCATCACCGTGGAAGACAACGGGAAGGGCTTCGCGCCGGAGGGGCCGGAACAAAACGGAGGCATGGGCCTGCAAAGCATCCGTTCGCGGGTGGAGGCCTTCAACGGTCACTTGGACTTCGCATCGGAAGAAGGCCGCGGCACCACGGCTTATATTGAATTTTACCTGGAAAAAATAAAAGGGGTATGCGCACAGTAAAGATCATGGTGGTGGATGACCACCCCTCGGTACTCAACGGGATCCAGCTGATGCTCGGGGCTTATCCGCAGCTGCAGGTCACCGGCACCTTCCGGTCGGCGGAAGCGGCGCTCGAAGCCCTGTCCACCGGTGTTCCCGATGTCATCCTCATGGACATCCAGATGCCCGATACCGACGGCGTTGCCCTGTGCCGCAAGGTGGCGGCCGCCTACCCATCGGTCCGCACCATTGCCCTCACCAGCTGCGATGAAAAATACCAGCTGAAAGCCATGCTGCAGAACGGCGCTGCGGGTTACCTGCTCAAAACCGCCGAAAAGGAAACCGTGGCCGAAGCCATCGAAGCGGTCATGAACGGCCGCCAGTACATCCACGAAGAGCTGAAAGAGCTGTTGCTGCAGGAAGTCATCACCGGCAGATCTGCGGGCCGCAACGGTCCTTCCCTGACCAAAAGGGAAAAGGAGATCCTGCAGCGGATCGCTACCGGGTGCAGCAACCAGGAAGTGGCCGCCCAGCTGTTCCTCAGCGTACGCACGGTGGAAAACCACCGCTTCAACATCATGCAGAAGCTGAACGTAAAAAACGCGGCCGGCCTTCTACACGAAGCGATGCGCCGGGGGCTTACGGAGTAAGGGTGTCCGCCTGCCGGGCAAAGCCATTGCTCCTGCCGCCGGTCCCGCGTCTTTCTTTTCTGTCCTAGTTCTTCATGGTCCTCCCGATCCCCCTCCTGGTTGCTTTACCGGATTACATCGTAAGCAAAGACCTGGTACTGCGGCAGCATCGAGGGATGATTGAACAGCACCAGGTATTCCGTTCCGCCCGGGATGCCGAAATCGTCCCACTTGTACCAGTATTCCGACCGGCTGCGGTCCAGGTCCGCCTGCGTGGCCTTGCGGGTATCATCGGTTCCGCTGCAGGGAAACTTTTTGTAAAACTCCCCTTCCACCGGCGTCCAGAGGATCTTGTTCGGCGCTTCGAATTTCATGGTGCCCTTCAGGTAGGTGAAGGCAACGTTGTAGCAGTTGCCGCTGGGCACCGACAGGTATTGCACAAACTCCACGTAGCCGTCGCGCGTTACCTTGTACTCTCGCAGCGCTTCCTCGGAGTGCGCCACATGGTCGCCCCGGTCGTTGTAATAGCTTAGAGCCGAAACGCTGCCGTAGCGCCATTCGGCCGGGGACAGCTCGGCCGGCAGCTCGCTCCGCGGAGCCTTTGCATAAAGGTCTTCGATCGGTTCGCGGGTGCACGATGCGCTGATGAGCGTACAGAGGCCGAGGGCCAGAAACATCTTTTCCATGGTTGACTGTATCGGGTGAAAAATGAACGGTCCGGCCGTACGGTGGCCGGGCGGATCAAAGGTAGCCCCCGGCACAGGGGCCTTCCGCCGCCGCTCCGACGAACCGTCCTATAACCCGACGAAAGGAAGTTTGCAGCAGGACCTTCTTCCATGCCCGTTCCCTACAGCCAGGCCGGCCCGCCAGCAAATCCTTATATTTCCAACGGAAAAAGTTACCCTGGTTGTAACCCCGGCCTGTTGCGTGGATCCAACAGTCAAACCACCTGAGCAAAAAGGCCACCCGGCCGGGAGGAACAAACATTCGTATCATGAAGCGTACAAAAGCATTCCGCCGCCTGCTGAAGACATTACTGATCTTATTCCTGCTCCTGAACGGGGTGGCCTTCCTCCATGCATACCGCTTCACGCATTATGACAGTTCAGCAAGGAAAACAAAGGACGCCCGGCGCCTGTCCCTGGGAGAAAAGCTGGGCATTGTATTTACGGGTGTGAAGAATCCGAGGCCGCAGAATGAAGCGGTCCCCGATGGGGCTTATGAAACGGTGCGGCTCCGGAGCAATAAGGAGATCGAATGCTGGCACATCCGCGTACCCGGGTCCCGGGGAACGGTGGCGCTGTTTCATGGCTACGGAGGCGAAAAATCTACGCTGCTGGATAAGGCAGCTGTCTTTCAACGCCTCGGGTACAATACCCTGCTGGTGGACTTTATGGGCTCGGGCGGGTCGGAAGGGCGGCAGACCACCATCGGATTTAAAGAAGCGGAAGAAGTAAAGACCTGCTTTGACCACCTGAAAGCCGGGGGCGAAGAGCGCATCTTCCTGTTCGGCACTTCGCTCGGGGCGGCCGCCGTTATGAAAGCGATGCGGGACTACCAGCTGCCGGTACACGCCCTGATCCTGGAATGCCCGTTCTCCACGATGCTGCAAACGGTAAAGAACCGGTTCGGCACCATGGGCATTCCCTCCTTTCCGATGGCGCACCTGCTGGTCTTCTGGGGCGGCGTACAGAACGGCTTCAATGCTTACCGCCACAACCCAGTGGATTATGCCCGCAGCATCACCTGCCCGGTGCTCCTGCTGTACGGGGCGAAAGACGAGAAAGTGACCCCGGAGGAAACGGCTGCCATTTTCAGCCGGCTGGCCGGTCCCAAATCGCTGGTCACCTTTCCGCTGGCCGGCCATGAAAATTACCTTACCCGGTACCGGGAACAGTGGACCGCGGCCATAACCCGCTTTCTTCGGTAACGTTCCGGAAAAAAGAAACGGCGGAACGCCGTTCCGCCGTCATCAGTGACATCAGCCTGTTTTTTTACCACTGCCCGGCAGGTGCCGTCAGCGCGTGACCGTCACCCGCAGAAAGGTGGCCGGAATGGAGGTGGTTTCTTCCGAGCCGGACCGGTTCTGGCTGCGGAACAGCTCTTCCAGTTCGCCCTGCAGGCCGGCGGCCTTGCCCTGCTTGCCGGCTGCCTCAAAGGCATTCATCGTGGGCCCGTAAAAATCCCGGAACCGGGCGACGAATTCGGCCGGGGCATAGGGTGCCTGGAAGGTGAAGGTATCCCGGCTGAAGGAAATGTTTTCCGGGGGGATGCCTGCCGCACCGAAACGCCCGATCACCTCCGCCTCCACGCCCCAGAGCATGGGGCTGATGAAGCCTTCGGGCGGCGGAGGCGTGTAGGCGGAGGAGATCTTCAGGATCTGGGCCACCAGGGTGGGGTCTCCGGGTATCCAGTTGCCCATCACGATGCGTCCGCCGCGGCGGGTCACGCGCACCATTTCCCCCGCCACCTCCAGCGGCCGGGGAGCGAACATGGCCCCGAATATGCTCACCACCAGGTCGAAGCGGCCGTCTTCCAGTTCTTTCAGGTCCGTAGCGTCGCCTTCCCGGAAGGTGCAGTTCGTCAACCCTTCCTCCTGCGTGCGGAGGTTGCCTGCAGCCACGAGGTTGCGGGCGATGTCCACACCCAGTACCTGCGCCCCGAGCCTTGCGGCCGGAAGGGCCGTGGTGCCGTCGCCGCAGCCGAGGTCCAGGACATTCATGCCGGGGGTGATGCCCAGGCTGTCCACCAGGGCGGCACCGCTTTCCCGCATCGTTTCGGCAATGCGGGTGAAGTCGCCTTTTTCCCAGAGGGCTTTGTTGGGATTTGCGGGCAGGGCCGCAGACGAAGAAGCCGTTGCTGATTCGTTCATGAGTTTACGTTTTAAGTGAAGGATGAGGTCAGGTTCCAGGGGCGAAGGACGGGGAGCGATCCGATAAGGTAGGTGCTCCTGAAGGTACAATCGTTTTTCCTTTTCTGCCAGGGGTAGCGGCCCCTGCCCTTGCTTCCGGGCGCCGCACCCGGGCGGTTTGCCCTCCTGCCCCGGTGCAACCGGCGCAGGATTTTACTAGCTTTATCCCAACGTTGAACGAAACCATTACCGGGTCATGGAAACCGTGTTCTATACCGTTACCAGCAAGCTGACGTTGAAAAACAATACCGTATGGGAACAGCGCGTGCTGCAACCGCCGCCCACGTACTGGTGGCATTCGTTTGTCCTGCTGGTTACGGTACTCGGCTATACGGTACATGAGGCTCTGTCGGGACAGTGGCACGAATGGGTGTTTGCACTCCTCCTGCTGCACTGGCTCCGCCCGCACCTGCAGCGGATCTACCGGCTGCTTTTTGTAAACGTATGGCGGTGGTATGTGCCCCTGGCGGAGATCCGGAGCGTACACCTCGACCCCGATTACAATGAATGGGAGGAACAGGTGCGCGTGGTGCTCCGGTCGGGAAGGCAAAAGAACTACCTGTTCCGCAAGTCGGAAGGGCAGGCCGGAAAGTTCGCCGAAGTGGTCG
>DATAGL010000832.1:0-11594 GCA_036263755.1 Chitinophagaceae bacterium
TTCACCCTTAACCATACGAAACCAAGAACTTTAAATATGTTTTGCTGTTTCCAGCGGTGTTTCATTTGATGGATTAAAAGTACAAACCTCTTTTAATGTTTGCACATTTGATTCGGTGAAACAGAAATTTTTATCGATGAGTGTAGGATAAAAGGTCCGCCGGGGCTGGAGTCTAGGGATTTACCCTTATCCCCTACCGTTCCTCCCCTTCCAGGAAATGGTGTACTTCATCAACGGCACCTTCAACGGCCGCACGCACCGTGGCGAAATGTGAAGCGGACCGTTCCCGGTCGCCCTGGCCGGCCGCATCTTCGATGGCATCCAGGTGCGGGAACAGGGCTTCAGCCATTCCGACATAGGAGACGGAAGATTTCATGCCGTGTGCGAGTTGCCGCACTTCCCCGTACTGTTCTGTACGGATCGCTTTTTCAAGGTTGTCCAGCTCTTCGGGCATCATGGACCGGAACTGCTGCAGCATTTCCCGTTCGAATTCGGTGCTGCCCCCGGATAGCTCCTGCAGGTAAGCAAAATCAATATACTGGAACGCAGCGTTCCGGTTGGCCGGAAGCGCTGGCCCTGGTGCTTCGTCGGGGCGGGGCGCCTGCTGCGCAAAACGCGCAATGATATTGTAGAGCACTTCCTCCTTGATCGGTTTTGAAACGTAGTCGTTCATGCCCATCTCGATGCATTTTTCTTTTTCTCCCACCATGGCGTGCGCCGTCATGGCAATGATGGGTATATCGGAATGCAGCTCGTTGCGGATCACGCCGGTGGCCGTATATCCATCCATTACCGGCATCTGCATGTCCATGAGCACGATGGAATATTCGCCGGAGCGCACGGCGTCCACCGCGTCCTGCCCGTTGGAAACAATCGTGAAATCAATCCCCCAGGATTGCATGAGGTGACGGACCAGCTGCTGGTTCATTACGTTGTCCTCGGCAACGAGCACGCGGATGCGGTTGAGCACTACCGGCTCGGCCTCGCTGGCCAGAGCGGCATTGAGCATTTCGTCGGCATCGGGAATGCCGTATTCCAGTTCTACGGTAAAGGTGGAGCCTTTGCCGGGTGTGCTGTTCAGGTGGATGGTTCCGTGCTGCATTTCCACCAGCTGTTTGACAATCGAAAGACCCAGCCCGGTACCACCGTAACGGCGCGTGGTGGTCAGTTCTGCCTGCTGGAAGCGCTCGAAGATGGCAGCCTGCTTATCGGCGGGGATTCCGATACCGGTGTCCCTGACTTCAATCCGGATCCGTACCCGCTCTTCGGTTTCCGACCGGAGGTGAACCGCTACCTCCACCCTTCCTTCCTCGGTGAACTTGATCGCATTGCTGAGCAGGTTCACCAGGACCTGGGTAAGCCGGACGGCATCGCCGCTGAGGATATCGGGCACATTAGGATCGACCTGCACCTGCAGGTCGACGGCCTTTTCCTTCACCTTTTCGAGGAACATGGCGCCCACGGAGCTCACGAGGCTGCGGATGCTGAACCGCACTTCTTCCAGCTGCATCATGCCCGCCTCAATTTTGGAAAGGTCGAGGATATCGTTGACGAGAGCCAGCAGGTTTTCGCTGGCCGAATGGATGTTCTGCACAAACTGCCACTGTTCACTGTTCAGCGGAGTGCGCCGGAGCAGGTTGCTGAAGCCGATGATGGCGTTCATCGGGGTGCGGATCTCGTGGCTCATATTGGCCATGAACTGCTCCTTCATATTGGAAGCCTCTTTGATGCGGCGTTCCGACTGGTTGAGGTAGGTGATCATCCGGGCCTGTTCCCGGCTCTGGTTGATGATGAACCAGAAGGCAATAATCACCAGCACGCAGGCCAGGGCGGCCAGGGAAAAGCCCCAGGTCCGGGCCTTGTTGCCGTTCTGTTCGATGGAGGTGATCAGCCCCCGCAGTTCCGCCTGGCGGGCAGAGTCCAGCACGTTGATGGTATGCTCAATGCTGTCGCGCAGCAAACGACCCCGGCCGGTACTGATCAGGGCTTCCCCTGCCGCCTTGCCGTGGATGCGAAAGGTATCAAGGATGAGGTAACTGAACCGGATCTTACGGTTCACCAGGTCTTCCAGCACGGCCAGGTTGGCAGCCGCATGTGTGGAGCGGAGGTTGCGCTTGAGGTCGTTCAGGCCGTCCCGGAGCCCGCTGATTTTGGACTCCACGCCGCGCAGGAAAAAATCGTCTTCGGCAATGAGGGCCCCGCGCACATCGCTTTCAATGGTGAGGATATCTGCCTGCACCGCCCGTATATCGTTCTGGACTTCAATTTCCTGTAACAACCGGACATTGGCCTGCGCAAGGCGATTGATGTTTTGTCCGGAAATAAACTGGAGAAATACAATGACTGCAATGCCAATCAGGAATCCCCACAGGGCAAACAGCTTCAACGGGCTATTTTTCATTCGGTTCACACCCTAAAATACGAAGTCGGGCTTATGCTTGATTCCCGTTGGAGTGAAATCTTTTGAAGCAGTAGAAAATGGAACCCGCACCCAGCACCACGCCGGCGGCGAAGGCAATGACGCGGAACGTGCGCTGCAGGTGGTACAGCTCGAGGAGGAGGTAGTATTCGGATACAACCATGCAAGCGACCGCCAGGATAAAATACAGAAGCAAATGCTTTTTCATGCGTGAATCCTTTTCCGGGGTTCCGATCCGCTGGCCTGAGCTTCCGGTTTGCTTTACCGAGGCCGGGTGGGTGCGGATGGGATTGCCCGGGTACGGGCGGGCAACAGGACAAAAGTAAGAAAGCGCCCTCCGGGGGGCGCTTCAATTAGGTTAACGGTCTGATTCCATCGATGAACCGACCGAAATGGAAGACCGCCTAGAGCAGGTTCAGCCGCTTGTTGAGGAGCGACCGGTACGTCTCGGCTACGGGAATGGAAGCCTTTCCGATGACAATGGTGCCTTCCTGTATGAGCTCGATCTTGTTGAGGGAAACAATATAACTCCGGTGTACCCGGAGGAATTTCTGGCTCGGCAGCTTTTCTTCCAGGGCCTTCAGGGTGGTGTGCACCACATGAAAGCGGGTGGAAGTATGCACTTTGACGTAATCGCCCATGGCCTCCAGGTAAAGAATATCGTCTACCGTAAGCTTTTTGAGGGTTCCGTTATCCTTGACGAAAACAAAGTTCTGCTCTTCAATCTTTACATCATCCCGCTTGCTTTCAAATGCGTCGCGGGCCCGCTCGATGGCCTGCAGGAAGCGGGCCGGCGTAACCGGCTTCACCAGGTAATCGACCACGCTCAGCTCGAAAGCCTCGATCGCATAGTCGGTTTTGGCAGTAGTGAATATGATGAGGGGCTTTTTGTTCTTCAGCTGCTTGATCAGTTCGATGCCGGTCATGCCGGGCATTTCGATGTCGAGCAATAACAAATCGATGGGCTGGTTGTTGAGGATATTGTACGCTTCCATGGCATCATTGCATTCGGCTACCAGTTCCAGTATCTGCACCTGCTTCACCAGCTGCGCCATCGCCATGCGGGCCATCTTGTTATCATCTACAATGATACATCTCATGGTTGAAAGGGTTAAGAACAAATATAAGGGATTCTTCATTCCGCGATGAAGGCGCAGCGCCCGTAATACCAGCAGACCGGCAGTATTCGTAAAAACACGCGAAGCGCACAACAGTCCCGCAGGCGTGCCTACCGCCGGCCCCACCCGAACCCGCTGACTGCCGCTTCACCCTGCACCTCACCTCCTCCCAATACTACCAATACTACAAATACTACCATTACTACCGATACCACAAAAACCACTCCCTCACAACCCGATCAACGGAATGGCCTCCTTCCGGATCAGTTCATTCAGCGCCGGCAGGTCCTGCTCGCGTATTTTCCGGAAAGCAGCGAGTTCGGCATCTATGGCGGCAGACAGCTCGGCATATACTTCCCGCACCTGCCGGCTGGGGGCAAAATTGCCGCTGTTGGCCGCATCGAAAACACCGGCGAGCTTATCGTTGAGACGTATGGGATAATTCAGTACATCCTGCATGCTCCTGGCCTTTGTCTGGTACAGTGCTTCTTCAATGGAACCGATACGACGGAGCAGCGAATCGGAGGCAGCCTTGACGGCCGCCGGCAGGTCTTTTTCCTGGCGGGCGGTAAAGGCCTGCACCTGGCTGCGCAGCGAACGGATGTCCTTGATGGCCTGCTGGGTTTCATTGAATTTCCGGCGTGCCTGCCAGAGAAAGGCGAACTGCGCATCATAGTCAGCCTGCGTCGCTTTGTAGTTGGGGTCGGCCAGCAGGGTAAAGGGAACTTCCACCGAGTCGCTGCCGAAGCGGAAACGGGCCTGGTAGTTTCCGGGCGGGGCCAGAATAGCGCCCGGCACCCCGTTCCACAGGATCATACCCTCCACGCGGTCGGCCGGCGGGTAGCGCAGGTCCCAGGAAAACTGGTTCATGCCGGCAGCAAAGTCCAGCCGGTCCGCGGCTTCCTTCGCATCGGTGGAATAGGTACGCACGACGTTCCGGTCCTTATCCAGGATCGTGACCGTACCCTTCAGGGAATCGGCTGCTGCACGCAGGTAGTAGTGAAATACGGCACCGGGAGCAGGGTTGGCACCGGCATTGCGCGCAGCCCCGAACGATACGTTGAACGGGTTGGCCGGGGTGCGGTAGACCGGCTTCGGGGTAAATACATGGAGGGGCTTGCCCGCCAGTTCAGGAGTCTGCTGCTGCAGCACACCCAGGTCGTCGAGCACCCAGATGGAGCGGCCCTGTGTGGCCACCACCAGGTCGTTCTCCTTGATCGTAAGATCCGTGATGGGTACGACCGGAAGGTTCAGGTTGAATGGCTGCCAGGTGGCGCCATCATTTAAAGAAAGGTACATACCGAACTCCGTGCCGGCATACAGCAGTCCGGTACGCTTCGGATCGGCCCGCACCACGCGCGTAAAATGCTGCGCGGGGATGCCATTCGTGATCAGCTTCCAGCTCCGGCCGTAATCTTCCGTGTAATAAATGTAGGGCGTATAATCATCGAGCTTGTACCGGGTGCCGGCAAAATAGGCCGCTCCTTTCCTCGTAGGATGCGGTTCTACGGCATTCCACATCATCCATTTCGGCGCCCCCTTCGGCGTAACGTTCGCCCAGTTCTTTCCGCCGTCGCGGCTGAGGTGAATGAGGCCGTCGTCGCTGCCGGTCCAGAGCAGGTCGCGTTCCAGGGGCGACTCCGCCGCCGTAAAGATGGTGCTGTAATATTCTACCGAGGTATTGTCCTTGGTGATGGGTCCGCCGCTGGATCCCTGCCGGGTCTTGTCGTTGGTAGTAAGGTCGGGCGAGATCTGCTCCCAGCTCTGGCCTTCGTTCTCGGTGGCAAACAGCGCATTGCCCGCCGCATACAGGCGCTTCGGGTTGTGTGGCGAGAAGAAGATCGGGAAGTTCCATTGGAAGCGGTATTTCAGCACATCGGCGCCGGCGCCCATCGGGTTGTCCGGCCACACGCTCACGGCCCGGTCTTCACCGGTGCGGTGGTCGCGGCGCGACAGGTAGCCGCCGTAATTGCCGCCGTACACGATATCCGGGTTCAGCGGGTCGGCCACTACAAATCCGCTTTCGCTGCCTGCCGTCGGTTCCCAATCCCCTTCCGTGATCCCGGGCCCGCTGCTGCGGTGGCGGATGCGGAGCGTGGTGTTGTCCTGCTGGGCCCCGAGAATCCGGTAGGGAAAGGCATTGTCGGTAGATACCCGGTAGATCTGCGCCGTCGGCTGGTTCATGTAGGTGCTCCAGTTGGCACCCCCGTCGAACGACACCTGCGCGCCGCCGTCATCGGCCACGATCATGCGGTTGCCGTCCTCCGGGTCGATCCAAAGGTCGTGGTGGTCGCTGTGCGGGGTGTTAACCGACTGGAAGGTTTTACCGCCATCGCGGCTGCGCATGAAGCCCACGTTGGGTGCATAAACCACCTGCTCATTCTTCGGGTCGACAAACACCTTCGTATAGTACCAGGCGCGCTGCCGGATGTTGTTGTCACTGCTGACGAGCGTCCAGGTGGCGCCGCCATCGGCGGAAGTAAACAGTCCGCCCCCGGCATTTTCAAGGATGGCATACACCCGGTCGGGATTGGAAGGAGCCACGGCAACCCCCACGATGCCCCAAACGCCTTTGGGCAGGCCTTTGCGGTTGTTGAGCATCGTCCAGGTTTCCCCGCCGTCGGTGCTTTTCCAAAGACCGCTGCCTTCGCCCCCGCTTTCAAGGGAATAAGGCGTACGGATGACCCGCCAGGTACCGGCATAAAACACTTCGGGATTACCCGGTTCCATGACCAGGTCGGAAGCACCGGTCTGGCTGTTCACGAACAGCGTGCGCTTCCAGCTGCGGCCCCCGTCGGTGGTTTTGAATACGCCGCGGGTTTCATTGGGACCAAACAGGTGTCCCATAGCGGCCACCCATACAATGTCGGGGTTGCGCGGATGCACCACAATGCGGATGATGTGGCGGGCATCCCTGAGGCCGATGTTCTTCCAGGAGCGGCCGCCGTCCTCGCTGCGCCACATCCCTCCGAGTCCTTCGCTTACATTGCCCCGCATCGTATGCTCTCCTTCGCCAACGTACAGGATGTTTTCGTCGGAAGGCGCTACGGTCACCGCGCCGATGGAGCCGCCGAAATATTTGTCGGAAATGTTTTTCCAGTTCGAGCCGCCGTCGGTGGTCTTCCACACGCCGCCACCCGTGGCGCCGAAATAAAACGTGTTGCGGTTCCGGTACGAGCCGGCCACGGCGGCACTGCGTCCGCCGCGGAAGGGACCAACGAGCCGGTACTTCATTTTTTCGAAAAAAGGAGCCGTACCGGCCGTGGTGCCGTCCGCCTTTTGTTTTTGCGCTGCGGCCCCGAAAGAAAGGGTCAGGAGAAGAAACAGTAAGCGAGTGTACATTGCAATCGATTAAGGGTGAAATTTACACTCGGCCACCAGACAAATCAAATGAATTTATGAGCCAGTTGCTTACCGGAAATGTTGTCGACCTCGTGCAGCAAACCATTTACCCGGCGGAAGTCCGCACCGAAGGCGCCCGCATTCACTCAATAACGCCGTTGCCCGGTGCATCCGTTGAAGGCTATATCCTGCCGGGCTTTATCGACGCCCATGTGCACGTGGAAAGTTCCATGCTCGTGCCTTCGGAATTTGCGCGCCTGGCTGTGGTGCACGGCACCGTGGCTACCGTCAGCGACCCGCACGAGATTGCCAACGTATGCGGCATCGAAGGCGTGCGGTTTATGATCGACAACGGGAAGCAGGTGCCGTTCAAGTTTTTTTTCGGGGCACCGAGCTGCGTGCCGGCCACCCCTTTTGAAACGGCCGGTGCCGTGCTGGATGCAGCAGCCGTAACGGAGCTGCTGGAAAGCAGTGACATCGTCTACCTCAGCGAGATGATGAACTTTCCCGCCGTCCTGAACGGCGACCCCGAGGTGCTGCAGAAGATCGCAGCGGCGCAGGCCCGCAATAAGCCGGTGGACGGCCATGCGCCCGGCCTGCGCGGAGAAGACGCCCGCCGCTACATAGCAGCAGGCATGTCTACCGACCACGAATGTTTTACCGAGGAAGAAGCCCGGGAGAAATTGGCCTGCGGCATGAAGATCCTCATCCGCGAAGGCAGCGCAGCCCGCAACTTCGAAGCCCTGGCGCCCCTGCTGCAGGAGCATGCGGACCGCATCCTGTTTTGCAGCGACGACAAGCACCCCGACAGCCTGGTGGCCGGTCATATCAATGAACTCTGCGCGCGCGCCGTGGCCGGGGGCACCGACGTCTTTGCCGTATTGCAGGCAGCCTGCGTAAACCCGGTACGGCACTACGGGCTGAACGTAGGATTGCTGCAGCCCGGCGACCCGGCAGACTTTATCGTGGTGAAAGACCTCAAACGCTTCGAGGTACTGCAAACGTATATCAACGGGATGCTGGTCGCGGAAAGAGGCCGTTCGCTGGTTTCTTCCGTCCCGGTAACGCCCATCAACCGGTTTGCCTGCAACCCGGTGCAGGCAGGCGATTTCGCAGTCCGGTGGAACGGGAAAAAAACCGTACCGGTCATCGAGGCCCTCGACGGGCAGCTCATCACCAATAGGCTGGAGGTCCCGGCCGGCACCTTATGTAATGGTCAGGCGGGGGCTGTACTCGAAAGCTGCCCGGATGAGGACATCCTGAAGATTGTGGTGGTCAACCGGTACCATCCGGCCCCTGTTGCCGTGGCGTTCATCCGCAACTTTGGCTTCAGGCGCGGGGCCATTGCTTCCTCGGTAGCGCATGATTCGCACAACATCGTGGCCGTGGGGGTGGATGATGAAAGCCTGGCCCGGGCCGTGAACCTGGTGATCCGGGAACAGGGAGGCGTGAGTTGCGTGGACGGTGCGCGGGAGCACGTGCTGCCCCTGCCGGTGGCCGGGCTGATGAGCACTGCAGATGGGTACGAGGTCGCGGAACAATACGCCGCTATGGATGCCGCCGCGAAGGACCTGGGCTCCCAGCTCCAGGCCCCGTACATGACCTTATCGTTCATGGCGCTCCTGGTGATCCCGAAGCTGAAACTCAGCGACAAGGGATTGTTCGACGGCGAAGCGTTTGCTCTTCTGGAAAAGGAATAAAAATAAGCTAGCTGCTAAGATGTGCTTTTACCCTGCTCATCTCCGAAAGCAGCCGCAATGGCCCGCAGGCCGTGCAGGGTTTCGGAAATAAAGGTCTGGTCGGTGCTCAGTTCAAACCGCAGCTCATTGCTGCAGAGGCCATTGTTCTCGGTAAAGGTACCGGCCACCATCACATGCCCCTGCCTGTCGAACGTCAGGGTGAGCTGGAGATCACCCTCATCGCTGTTGAGGTGTGCCTGGCCGGATAAGGTACGGTGGCTTTTTTCCAGTTCCTGCAAAAACCGGTACAGGGCGCCTGTAGAGAGATAAAGGCTGCTCTGGACGGAAAAGATCCCGGCGGTGAGCTGCAGGACACTCCGGGTATCATAGCCACCGAAGCAGGAAGTGGTATGAGGAAACCCCTCCACTTCCGCGATCTTGAGCTGGAGCAGGCCGTTGTCCCCTTTCAGTGTAAACAGGTGTTCTGATGTATTCATTGTAGTGCCGGCAAAAAGACCACCGCTGGTACGATCCTTTGCTTATTCCTGTTCTCCCCGATAGGGACGGCGCCGGAAGCTATATGCCTGGCGGAACAAGTGGATGAGGAAAGCGGTGCCAAAGAAAAGGGCAAACGTGAACCAGCCGCCCCGGAGCGGAATATACAGCATGAAGCCCACGAGTGCTATCCCAATGTACACGTGGATAGGCAGGTAGAAAAGATAATGAACCCACCTGCCGTACCTTGTCTGCTGATTTTCATCCAGCCAGTCCCCGACATTCTTGCCGGTGCGGTGGGAGATAAAGCCCCACAGGATATGGTACAGCAGAATATGTATGCCCACTGCTGCCACTGCATACGCTAAAAGCGTTTGGATTTGCGGCAGAAAGGGGGTGATAAAAGAATCCTCGATCAGCCATTCGAAGCCCAGTTTCAGTCCGGCGCAGAGCACCATAACGGCGACCGGGAACCGGATGCTTCCATTGCTTTTTATTTCAAAATGACGTAGTGCAGGCATCGGTTTCTGTAAGGTGGCAAATCGGGTTAACTGTTTTGGCTCCGGATTTCCGGAACAAGGGAAACTAATTCTTAACGGCAGCCCGTGCCGTGAAGAAGCGGATCAGGTCTTCTTCCACTATGAAATCATAAGTGGTATTGCTTTGCAGTTCCCCAAACTGTTCGTTGGACAAACCGGCAGCTTCCTGCACGGAGGCCGGAGTTTTCAGCCGGGTGAGCTTCTTGGTTTTTTCGCTGTAATAATAGTACACCACATCGGTACGAAAGATCTTGTGGCTTTCGTAGGTCGGAACGTTGGAGTCGGGTTCGGCCACCACTTTCTTGCTGTGCTTCAGCAGCTGGCCGTGGGCGTCGCTGTACAGCACTTGGTAATAAAAGGTCTTCTTTTCCTTTTTCAGCTGGCTGGCGTTGATGAAGCGCAGGCGCTTCAGTTCTTTTCCTTCGGGAACAATGAGGGTGAACTCCGTTATTTCGGCATCCACATCCATCGAGTCGAGCCCGTTAAGAAAAGTAACTGCCTGGTTGTAGAGGTTATACTTGAGTCGGTAATGCGTGTAGGTATTGCCGTCGGCTGTGCTCAGCGATCCGTTGACCCAGGCACCGTGCAGGAAAGGGTTTCCGATCACATTCTTGCCTTCAAGGTAATAGATTTCCTGGTTCATGTATTGCTGGTCGCGGTCGCGGTTCAGCTTGTCGGTCATCGACACGTTCATCGAGGGGGGCTGCTGGGCGGTCCCGGCTACGCCCGCCAGCACCAGCAGCAGAAGGAAAGCAGTACGCATTTTGGTGGGTATTTCGTACAAGGTACTATTTTTTCGGAATTGGCTTTGCGGCTGAACAGTCGATCCTTTTGTTGATGGGAGGAAATAATCAATCCTCAATACTCAATATTCAATTTTCAAATTAGCAGCAGACCCACCCAAAAGTTGAATATTGAGTATTGAACATTGATTATTGAACATTCTCCTTCTTCAGTCAACATTCGGCATTCGACATTCCCTACGCTTCCTGCCCGATCCAGACGGCACCGCCGATGGAATCGCGGCGGGCACCCGTTACGGAGGAAAGCACGTTGTACTCCTGGCGCCAGCGAAGTACCCCGATGAGGGCCATGGCCAGGGCTTCCTTGTAGTTGACCAGCGCCGCGTCGGGCACCGATACTTCAATGCCCCGGGGGGCAAGGGCCTCCGTTAGCCGCTGTACCAGGAACGTGTTCAGGGCACCACCGCCCGTGACCAGCAGGCGGGCCGGGCCCCCGGCATGGGCTTCAGCCGCGCGGGCTACCTGCCCGGCAATGTGTTCCACGTAGGTGCGGAGGGCCTCCGCCGTAGACAGCCCGGCTCCCTGTACCATCGGGTACACCACATCGGTGCCGAAGTCGTTGGCCAGCGATTTGGGCGGAGCCTGCCGGTAATAATCCAGCTCGTTGAGCTGCAGCAGGAGTCCGGCGTGCACATTCCCGGAGGCCGCGAGCGCACCGCCTTCATCGAATTCCAGGCCCGCTTCCCCGGCCAGCAGGTTCAGCACCCGGTTGGCCGGGCATACATCGAAAGCTATATAATCCGTTTCCGTACGCACTGAAAGGTTGGCAATACCGCCCAGGTTCAGGAACAGGGTATAATCGGTCAGGAGCAGCTTTTCCGCGATGGGCACAATCGGCGCACCCTGTCCGCCGAAGGCTACGTCCAGGGCCCGCAGGTCGCTTACGACCGGCAGTCCCGTTTCGGCGGCCAGTGCCGCACCGTCGCCCAGCTGGGCCGTCATGCCGCGGGCGGGCAGGTGAAAGGTGGTATGACCGTGCGAGGCGATCAGGGCCACCTGGTAATGCAGGGCATGCTCCTCGATGAACCGGTTCACCTCCCGGCCGAGGTAATGGCCGTAGTCGGTATGCAGCAGGGCGTAGTCCAGCGCCTGAAGCTGTGTGGCTTCCTGGAGGCGGGTCTTCCATTCGGGAGTGTACGAGTAGCAGGCCGCAGCCCGGATCTCGAAGGTCCAGCGGCCGCCGTTTTCCTGAAGTTCGG
>DATAGL010000833.1:0-6671 GCA_036263755.1 Chitinophagaceae bacterium
TGGATCGTTTCTTCCGAAAGAAATGTATCGAAGGTCTTGTCGTGGAGCTTAACGGGCATTCGGGCTCTTTTTAGGAATGCGCAATTGTTGTCCGGGCTGCAGCTCGGCACTGCGCAGGTCGTTTGTTTTCAGCACTTCATCCACGGTAACGGCATAGCGTTTCGAAATGGAGTAGGCCGTTTCCTTCGGCTGTACCACGTGCACCACAAAGGCCGTGGCGTTCTCGCTGACTACGGTCCCCGCTGCCGAGGCACCGGCCAGGCGGGGCGCTGCCGGGGCGGTTTTATAAAGGTACAGCACTTCGCCCTCCGCCGGCTCCATGCCGGGCTTCAGGAAATTGTACTGGAGCAGGTTTTCCATGCGGATGCCTTCGCTCTGGGCAATGCTGTACAGCGTTTCGCCGGGCGCCACGCGGTGCAGTTCGTTGGCGCCGGTGCGCCGCTTGCGCTCGAGGAAAAGGACCCGCCCGGTGGCGGCTACCTCTTCCGGCTGCATATCGTTGAATTCGAAAAGGCGCGCCAGGGAAACGTTGTATTGCTGGGCCACGGCCAGGTAGGAAGTCCCTTCGGCGATGTATAGAGCACGGGTCTCGTTGATGCGGAAGACACCGGAGGGATAGGTGGTGGATCCGGGAGGAGCAGTAAGGGTGGTATTGGTAGTATTAGTCGTATTGGTGGTATTTGGATTTACAAGGGGGAAGTCGGGGGCGGTAACGGTGGCCGGTGAAGCCGGGCGGGCTTCGTTGCCGGCAGTGGCCCAGCCGGCGTCGGGACCTTCGGTTTTCCGGCCGAGGGCGACGAGTGTATAATCCTGCAGGCCGTAGTCGCGGATGAGCTTAATGAGGATCTGCGGGTATTTGGGATTGGTGGCGTAGCCGGCCTTTTTCAGTCCGTAGGCCCAGCCCTCGTAATCGGTAGGGTCGAGCGTGAACAGGGAGGCGTAATGCTTGCGGTTCTTCAGAAAGTCGGAATGGTCGCGGTAGGAATCAAACGGAGATTCGTATTTGCGGAAGCACTCGCCCCGGGCGTCATCGTCGTGGTACACCGATTCGCCCTGCCATTCTGCTTTGCACTTGATGCCGAAATGGTTGTTGGACCTGCGTACCAGATCGCTCTGTCCCGCACCGGTTTCATGGATGCCCTGGGCCAGGGTAATGGAAGCCGGCACGCCGGTACGCTTCATTTCCTCGATGGCAATGTCTTTGAACTGGGCAATGTAGGCTCGGATAATGGCGGCCGACTGGGCAAAGAGGCCCGGTCCGGCCAGCAATGCGGTGAGCAGGAAGGAGAGCTGTAGTTTTTTCATTTGGACAATCAGTGCTTTAAAGGTCATTGAAAGGGGTTCGCCCTGCGGCGCCGGTCCTTCTATTGGATGTTTACCGTTCGGCCTCTTTCACTTTCCGGATCAGGGTCAGGCCGTCGCGTACGGGCAGCAGCACGGTTTCCACATCGGTGCAGGCGCGCACCTGTTCGTTGAATGCCTGGATCGCTTTGGCGCTTTTACCTTTGACAGTTTCCCCTAATACCTGGCCGTGAAAGAGCGTATTGTCCGCTAAAATAAACCCGTTTACCCGCACAAACGGCAAAACGCGGTTAAAATAAGCGGTATAATTTTCCTTGTCGGCGTCAATAAACACGAGATCCCAGGTTTCGCCCAGTTCACCGATAAGGGGTAACGCTTCACCGATATGTAAAATTATCTGCTCCGAAAATACAGACCGGTCAAAGAACCGGCGGGCCTGCTTTCCTTCCTCCTCCCGAAGCTCCACCGTATGCAGTTCCCCTCCTTCCGCCAGCCCGGCCGCCAGGCAAAGGGCGCTGTAGCCGGTAAAGGTGCCGATCTCCAGGATGCGCTTCGGCCGGATCATATGGGAAATCATTTTGAGAAGCCCGCCCTGCAGGTGCCCGCTGAGCATGTGGGCGCGAGGATGGTGCGCTTGTGTATAGGCGGCCACTTCCCGCAACAGGTCGTCTTCCGGCGTGGTAAAACGCTCGGCATAAACATACACGGAAGGATGGAGCAGGTCTTCGGGGATCATGCCCAAAGTTAGCTCCGCAGCTCCAATTCGGGATTGTCCGAGGTTTTTTTGGAAACGGCCAGCAGGCCCAGGAAGGTAAGCACACCATTGATGATGAGCAGCTCCAGCCCGATCTCGAAATCGCCGAAGAGCTGCTTCTGGAATTTATCAATGAAAAAGCAGATCACCGGTGCGGCGATGGCCACGTAGGGCACCACGCGGTCATGCACATACCGGCGGGTGAGCAGGCCGAAGGCAAACAGGCCCAGCAGCGGTCCGTAAGTATAGCCGGCCACTTTCAGGATCACCCCGATCATGCTCGGGTTGTTTATTTCCTTGAAGCCCAGCACCAGCAGCAGGAACACCACGGCGAATGCGAGGTGCACGGCCCGGCGGATGTTCTTTTTTCTTTTTTCGTCCCAGTCCTCGCGGCGCTTCAGGCCCAGCAGGTCGATGCAGAACGAGGAAGTCAGGGCCGTGATGGCGCCATCGGCCGAGGGAAACAGGGCCGAAATAAGGGCGATGATGAAGATCACCGAAATAATGGCCGGAACGCCGGTGCCCAGGGCGATGGTGGGAAACAGCTTGTCGCCGGTAGCGGCTACGCCGTTGGCGCCGGCATACAGGTGCAGCAGGCCGCCGAGAAACAGGAACAGGAGCACCACCAGGGCCTGTATAAAGGCAAAGGTGAGCATGTTCTTTTGCGAATCCTTCAGGGTGCGCACCGAAATGTTTTTCTGCATCATCTCCTGGTCCATCCCCGTCATCGTAATGGTAATGAAGGCGCCGGCCAGGATCTGTTTGAGAAAGAACAGCTTGCTGTTGGGGTCGTACACGAACATACGGGTCAGGCCTTCGTTGGACAAGGCCGTTACCCCTTCGCCGAACGAGTAGCCCAGCGTCTGAAGAATGTAGAAGACGCAGATGACCAGGCCGATGATCATGCAGGAGGTCTGCAGGGTGTCGGTCCATACGATGGTCTTCACGCCGCCTTCAAAGGTGTACAGCAGGATCATCACCAGGATGATGAGGGTGGTGACCCAGAAAGGCACGCCGAAGGAGGTCAGAATCGCATCCTGCAGGATCTTCACCACCAGGTAAAGACGGGCCGTGGCGCCCAGCGTGCGGGAAAGGATAAAGAACGAAGCGCCGGTCTTGTACGACACAAAGCCGAGGCGCTTGCTCAGGTAATTATAAATGGACGTGAGGTTCAGCCGGTAATACAGCGGCAGGAGCACGTAGGCGATCACGAAATAACCGATCACGTAGCCGATCACGATCTGGAAGTACGTAAAGGCGTCGTTTCCCACGGCCCCCGGCACGCTCACGAACGTCACGCCGGAAAGCGAAGTCCCGATCATCCCGAAAGCCACCAGCATCCAGTTCGAGCTTTTGTTGCCGATAAAGAACGAATCGTTGTTCGAATTGCGCGAGGTAAAATAAGCAACGACCAGCAGGATGAGGAAATAGCCGATAACAAAGGAGAACAGGAGGGTTGCCGACATACATTAACTTTTAGTCAAAGACAGGGTGCAATGAACGGTATTTTTTGAAGATAGAAAAAATTGTCTTCCATTTGCGGATACAAAAAAGCGTCAACCGATGGGTCTTCAATCCCTTGCCATCTTCTGCGGTTCGAAGAACGGGAACGATCCCGTATATGCGCAGCATGCACAGGCGCTGGGCACGTTGCTCGGCCGCCGCGGCATCACGCTGATCTACGGAGGCGGTAAGGCCGGCCTGATGGGGCATGTGGCCGACTCGGCGATGGCCGCGGGCGGCACCGTGCGGGGCGTGATCCCGAAGGTGCTGGTGGAATGGGAACACCAGCACGAAGGCATTACGGAGCTGATGGTGGTGGACGACATGCACGTGCGCAAGCGCAAGCTGTACGAGTGGTGCGACGGGGCGCTGATCCTGCCGGGCGGCTTCGGCACGCTCGACGAGTTCTGCGAGATCGTGACCTGGAACGGCCTTTCGATCCACGATAAAAAAATCTTCCTGCTGAACTCCGGCGGCTTTTACGACCACCTGCTGCGCCACCTGGAGCACCTCACGGCCGAAGGCTTCCTCTACGGGGAACTGGCGGATAAGTTTACCGTGCTGCAGGCGCCGGAGGAGCTGGAAGCGTTGCTTTGATGTACGATGTGAGATGTACGGTGTACGATGTACGAATCGCTTACGGGTCAGCGACAAGCTTCTGTCCGGCAGGATGGTTTCGTGCAGAGGGAAGGAGAAAAGGAACCAATGGGGTATTTCTCTGCGTCCTCCTTTCCTCCTTTGCTCTGCGCGAAACAAAAATCCTTTAATCCTTCTCTTACAGCCCTACGTTGTAGCCCACGTTGATCATCGGGCGCTCGCCGTAAGGGGCATACTCTTTCTGCAGCACGTCGTACATAAGGGAAATGATCAGGGCGCTGCGGCCCGTAGGCAGCACCACGCCCCCGCCCACCAGTACGCTGGGCACGGTCTTTTTGAATTTCTGGCTGTACTCACTGGGCTGGTAGAGGGTGTTTTTACCGAATACATAGTTCATCTCGGGCTGCACCTGCAGCATCAGGTATTGTATGGGATACACGCGCCCGAAGATGTTCAGCCCCGCCACGCCCTGCGATTGCTTGCTGTACAGGTTGTCGTTGAAGTCTTTCACCTTGTCGCTGACATACTGGAAGTTGATGCCCGCGCCGGCGGCCAGGAACCGGTTGAAGCGGTAACCCAGCTGGGGCGATAGGTTAACGAAGGTGTAGTTGCCGAACGAAAGGCCGAAGTTGCCCCCGATAAACAGCTTGTCGCGGCTGAAGCCTTTTTCCTCCGTTTCCGGTGCCTTCTGCGCAAAGCTGCCGGCGGCCATCATCATTCCCAGGCAAAGAGCAATTATCTGTTTCATATGATCCTTTTAACGGTGAAGGGTCACCCATTCGTATCAAAAATTTTACCGGCATTGAGGATGTTGTTCGGATCAAACACCTGCTTGATCCCGCGCATAAGTTGCATCGAGGCTTCATCGAAGAGAATATCCATAAAGTCTTTCTGGATGAGGCCGATGCCGTGCTCGCCGGAGATCGTTCCGCCGAGGCCTTTCACCAGTTCAAACAGGGACCGCAGGCCTTCGATGAGTTCCGGGTCTTCGCCACTGTTGGTCACGCCCGGCTTTTTGATCCGGATGTGCAGGTTGCCGTCGCCGGCGTGGCCGTAGCATACGGCATGAAAGCCATAACGGCTCCCGATCTCCTTCACCCCGCGGATGAGGGCCGGCAGCTCCGCCCTCGGTACCACGGTATCTTCTTCCACGGTGTAGCCGTCCACCTTCACCGCTTCAGCCACCCGGCGGCGCAGCTTCCAGAGCTCCGCCTTCTGCTGGGCATCGTCGGCAAAGTACAGTTCCCCGGCCTCAAATTCCGTCAGCAGGTTGCCGATGGCTTCCATCTCCATCATCAGGGTATCGAGGTGATTGCCGTCCACTTCAATAATGAGGTGTGCGGCCGTATCCTCGGTCAGGGGCACGGCGCTGCTGTCCACCATCCGGCTTACGATCTGCAGGGCGTCGATCTCCACCAGCTCAAGCGCCGAAGGGGTAAAGCCCGCCCGGAAAATGGCGCTGACCGCTTCCCCGGCTTTTTCCAGCGACCGGAAGGGCACCAGCATCAGCAGGTCGTACTTCGGATAGGGAATGAGCTTCAGCACGATCTTGGTCACGATGCCCAGTGTGCCTTCCGATCCCACCATCAGCTGCGTCAGGTTATAGCCCGTGGAGTTCTTCAGTACGTTGGCGCCGGTCCAGATCACCTCCCCGGTGGGCAGCACCACTTCCAGGTTCAGCACGTAATCGCGCACCACGCCATACTTCACGGCTTTGGGGCCGCCGCTGTTCTCGGCAATGTTGCCGCCGATCATGCAGGTGCCGCGCGAACTCGGATCGGGCGGGTAGAACAGGCCCTTTTCCTTTACGGCCTCCTGCAGCACTTCGGTGATCACCCCGGGCTCGGTCGTCACCTGGAGGTTGCGCTCATCAATGTGCAGGATGCTGTTCAGCCGCTCTACCGACAGCAGTACGCCCCCGAGGTGCGGCAGGGCGCCGCCGCTGAGCCCCGTGCCCCCGGCCCGCGGCGTTACCGGTATCCGGTGCGCATTGCAGAGCTTCAGGATGGCGGCGATTTCTTCTGCCGTCCGGGGCTTGATCACCACGTCGGGCAGGTAGTGCAGGTGTTCGGTTTCGTCCTTGGCATAGTGGTGCAACACCTCTTCGTCCACGAAAACGTACGGGTCGCCGACGATGCGGCGGAACGCATCCAGGTGCTCCAGCACCGGGATGGTTGGGGTGGCTGTGCTCATGCAGTAACAAATTAGGTCTGGCCCGCAAAATTCGGGTGAAAGAAGCGAACGGAAAAACGGCAGCTCAATACTGCCGGAAGGTGGGACAAAACGATTGGCGGCGGTCGCCGTTGTACTGGCTGAACACACCCTGCTTGATGAGGGAGAATTCAAAGGCACCGCGGCTGCCGTTGTACTGGCTCAGCGAAGACACGGTGGCGTCGTACGTGAAGTTCATCACGTAATCCTTGTAGCCCAGGCCGATCATCGGGATGACCGCTTCATTGTGCCGGTAATAAAGGCCGCCGATGAGCACGTATTCGCCGTCGCCGCTAAGGTTGTA
>DATAGL010000834.1:0-3164 GCA_036263755.1 Chitinophagaceae bacterium
CGAGCGGTTATCGGTGGCCTACCGGCGGTTGTAGCGGGTGCTATTGGCCGGGTCGGTAAAGGACGTGAAAGCGCTTTGCACCGATCGGTCCGAGCGGGATTGGTTGCTGCCGCCGTACGCCATGAGGTTATAGACCTTCAACGGGTCTTCCCTGGAAGATCCGGCCATATGCATATTCATGTGCCCGCCCCTGCTGGTATGGCTGGACAGCATCCTCATTTCGTTCTGGCTTTGCAGCGCCCCGTCCCCATCCCGCACTTCCGTCAAGCGGGTGGACCCACCTGTTCCCTGCCCGGTGTTCACCGAGCCGTTCAGGGAAAAATTATCTTCATAGCTGTGGGTGCGCACATAATTCACGCCCAGAGTGTGCCGCAGGCTCCGGTTGCTCATGATGCTCTCATCGCTGATGTATTGCGGCTGCAGCACGGCCGTCCGGTTCTGCAATAACAGATCGGTGCGGTCATGGACCGATCCCGCCAGGTTGTAATTCACCGTAACCTGGTTGTTCTGCCGGCTGTTGGTGTTCTGGATGAAGTTGCGGGTGTATACACCGCCGATGGAATGATTCCGGTTGATGCCGCTTTCCCCGAACCGGCCGACGAAGTGCATGTTGGGATTGAAGTTCCGGTAAGTATGGTTCTGAAACAGCTCCTGCAGGTTACCGATGGACTTATTGATATTATTCAACCCGCCGCCGATACCGGCGCTGCTTTTGGGGCTATACACCTGGAAGGAAAGGTCTGCCTCGTACCGCGCATCCGTTCCGAAACCCGCAGCTGCTTTGCCGAAGTAGCCTTTCTTGCTTTCTTCCTTCAGCTTCAGGTTCATCGTCAGGCTGGAATCCTGCGGTTGCCGGTCGCGGCCGATTTGGGTTCGGTCGTATTCCTGGTACAGCTGGATCTTTTCAATGGCTGCTTTGGGCAGGTTCTGCGTGGCGATCCGGGGGTCATTCGTGCCCATGAACGGTTTGCCATCCACCAGCAGGCTTTTCACCGGTTTGCCGTTCACCGTAATGGTACCATCGGACCAGATGGTGATCCCGTCGACCTGGTTCAGCAACTCTTCCACTACGGCATGTTCTTTCATTTTAAAGGCCACCGGGTTGATTTCCAGGGTATCCCCATTCATCCGGATGGGTGTGACCGAAGTAACCACTACGGCACTGGAATCCTTCAGATTCAGTTCCAGGAATACCGTCAGGGTATCGGCCTGTTTTTCCGCCAGCAGGATGAACTTTTGAAATTCGAGGTACCCGGCATAGGTGATGCTGAGCCGCAGTCTCTGGTTCAGGGGCAACCGGCCGAAATGAAACCCGCCTTTTTTATCGGAAAGCCGGTACGCCATCAGGCTGGAGTCCGGGCCGTAGAGGCTGACCGTGGCCTGTTCCAAAGGGGTTTGGGAAGCCGCATCCAGAACGGAACCCGACAGGGTCCCTGCCTGGCTGAACGCAGCAGCACACCAGCCGAGAAACAGGAAAACAAAGAATAGCGGTTTCACAGGCTAGTTTTTAAACGTAAACTCCACAAGTACCGGTGCATCGTCCGGAGGATTGTTTTTTAAATAGGGTTCCAGTTCTTTGGGTACAGGAACGCCGGGATGCTGCCGGAAAAAAGCGGCCAGCTCCCCTGCCGGCTGCAGGATGTAAAACCGGCTCCCGTATTGCACCAGCCTTCCATCCTCCAGCAGCTTCAGGTCATAGTGGCTGCTGTCCGGCTTGATATTCTGACCCCGGTAGGTCAAACCCGTTTGCTTGTGGTACACGTAGGATTCCCTCCGGGAGAAATACATGACCGTGAGGTAACAGAACCGGCGCGTTTCCATAAATTCCACCAGCTGGCAGAAGAGCCATCCGTTGTTTTCCCTGAAATTTTCCCGCTCGGTTGCATTCCTGAACGGCCGGTTGAAAAAGGCAGCGGGCAGGCTGTGTTCTACCGGAAGCACGAGCTGGTAAAAAGGAAATAGGCTGTCCGCATCCATCCGGTACAGCGTATCGTTGTACGGGCGGCTGACCCAATGCCGGGTGGGCGTATCGGTCCGGTGTACCACCACGTTTTCTTCGGCAAACAGGTACTTTGTTTCATGGTTCCGGTTGTAGGGAAAAAACATCCTGTGCAGCTGCCAGCCTTTGTAGAGGCGGAATTCATAATCGATGCTGTCCGGGTGCTGCGGGCTGCTTTGAATGTCGCTCCGTGAGAAATAATCACCGTAGATATGCTCCGTTGGAACCAGGTCATTTTCTTCCGGATCCGCCCTGCGGATCGTAAAGGTGGTATCCGCCAGGTCCACAATGTATTTACGGTAATACTTCTTATTGCGCGGATTATTCCACGCCTTCCGGATCTTTTGCCAGTCTCTTTCGGTAAGCTCAAAATGTTTGTTGCTTCCGAAAAAAACAAGCTGGTTGGTGTGGGCCTGGTAGGACGGATAAAAATCATCCCCCAGCTTTTTATACAGGATCTTTTTGAGGAACCGGCCGTCTCTGGAGAACACGAGGAGCGCATTTCCGGATTGCTCAATAATCAGGAAATAGTCGGGGGTTACTTTGACCTGGTCATATGCGCCAAAGGCAGACCCATTGCGGACTTCAAGCGGGATGAACCGGATGGAATCGATGAACCTGGATTGTTTTTCGTTCCCGGCAGTTTTCGGGTGGAGGTAGATTTTCTTCAGCTGCGCTTTCGAAGTATGAGAAAGGAGCAAGACGTACAGCAGCAAAAAAAGAACAGGCAGTAATCGGTAACGCATGCGTGGTTTTGGTGGACCAAATATATAGCTGCTAATCCTAATACCAAATCGCCTGTTGTTATTTCTTTGGACCGGTACCAGTTGGCCCGCCAGGGAAAACCCATCTTCCCGGAACAGTACCCGGCAAGCGACTTACAAGGGAGGGGGCAGCTTTTCTGCCTTCCGCTATCCGGGTCAGCCGGTCAGCGGGAGGCATCAGGCAGGAGCCGCCCGCTGACCGGCTCCGGCTCCATCGCCCCTTTTACCGGATCCTGAGGGCAGAAGGAACGGCAGTGTCCTGCAGCATTGACTATGCTCCTGTCCCTGATCTTCCTCCATTCCTTCCTGTTTCTTACCCGGCTTCACCTCTTTGTCTCCCCCGGTTCCGGGGAGCTACAGAGGCGGTTTCGGGGAAGCAAAGAGGAAGCAATGAGGAAAAA
>DATAGL010000835.1:0-7455 GCA_036263755.1 Chitinophagaceae bacterium
CCGTGCGCCTGGCGGTGAACAACACGAAAGGATTCTGGATGAACGTACGCGTGATCCGCTATGCCGATGTGCTGCTGATGGCGGCGGAAGCCGCAGCCGAGCTGGGCGGAGCGGCCAATATCCAGGAGGCGCTGGGTTTCCTGGAGCAGGTGCGTGCCCGGGCCCGCAAAGGCAACAATGCCGTGCTGCCGCAGATCACCGAAACGAACCAGGAAGCGCTGATCGACCTCATCCGCCACGAGCGCCGCGTGGAGCTGGGCATGGAGAACGAGCGGTTCTTTGACCTCGTGCGCTGGGGCATTGACGAGGAAGTGCTGCACGCCGCCGGCAAGACGAACTACCAGCCGAAGCACCGCTACCTGCCGATCCCGCAGCCCGAGATCGACAAGTCGGGCGGCGTGCTGGAGCAGAACCCCGATTACCGTTAATTCATTCCCGGGCGGAAGACCGGCCTATCGTTCATAAAGCAGAGCATAGGGATTAGCCATCTCCCGGTCTTCCGTCCGGAATCCATAACCAACCGTTTCAACCGTTTCAACCGTTCCGGCCGCGGGCCGGAAGCAAAACACTGGGAACCATGAAAAGAGCAAGATACCTGATGGCCGGCCTCCTGGCTGCCATTGCCCTCCTGAGTTTAGAGGCCTGCCAGAAGATGGACCGGCCGGAGCTGGTGATCATTCCCGATCCTCCTCCGCCGCCCTACAACCCGCTGAAGGCCTACTTCAAGTTCGACGACAACGTAACCGACAGCATGGGCAATGTGAACGCCACCGCCACCAACATGACCTATGTGGACGGCATCAGCGGCAAAGCCCTCAAGGGTGCGGCCAACGGCTATATGCTGATCAACGCCCCCGGCGATACGCTGGTGAACCTGGGCAGCGCCACCATCGCCTTCTGGATGAACGCGCCCGTGGCCACGAAAGCCACCGGCATTTTTTCGATGTCGCACAAAACACAGTTCTGGGGCAATTTCGACCTGTTCATGGAAGGATACAACAACCCCACGGAGGCGTTCTTCAAGATGCACATCCTGAACGCCAACGCCGCCGACAAAGAGCAGTGGCTGGAAGTGAAGGTGCCCAACGTGGTCGGCAAGTGGACGCACATCGCCATCCGCTACGACAGCAGCACCTCGCAGATCAGTATGTTTGCCGACGGCCAGCCCACGGGTATTCACAACCAGGCGCTGAAGAGCGGCAATTACGGTCCCCTGAAGTTCGCCGATGCCGGCGGCCTGGTGATCGGCAACATGCAGTTCATGACCAACCCGAGCCAGACCAGCGGGGCCGGTCCGCAGGACTGGGCCCAGGGCTTCCAGGGTGCGCTGGACAACTTCCGCATTTACAACCAGGCGCTCACCGACGCCCAGATCACCGAGCTGTTTACCCAGAAGCGCTGACGTTCTGCAGCACATCACACAGATACAGGGTTGCCGCTCATAGGAGGCAGCCCTGTTTTTTTCACTCCTGAAGCCTGCGCCATGCAAAAGCTGTTTTCCGTTCTCTTTGCCCTGATGCTGCTGACCGCCTGCTCGGATAAGGAGCCGGATAACCCGGCTCCGGGACCGGCCCTTTCCGTGACCGAGGTTTCCGTGGACGGGCAGACCGGCGGCTTTACCTTCCGCGCCCGGACGCTGCGGCCCGAGATCCGGCTGAAGTTGTCGGCCCCGGTGCAGCCCTCCACAATCGCGGGAGCGGTACAGTTCACCAGCGGTGGCGGAGGCGTGCTGTTCGATGCGGGCACCGACGGGCCACAGAGCGTCTGGATCCGTCCCAAAACCCCGCTATCCCCGTTCGAGGTCTATGCCGTCAGCATCAACACGGGGCTGCAGTCCACCACCGGCGGGCGGCTGCTTTCCGGGGTTTCCTTAACGGTGGCTACAGGCATCGATTCTTCCGACAAGTTCACGCGGATCACCGATACCGCCCTCGTAGAGCTGGTGCAGCGGCAGACCTTCCGCTATTTCTGGGATTTTGCCCACCCGGTGTCGGGACTGGCGCGGGAGCGTGATGTGTCGGGCCATACGGTCACTACCGGCGGCTCGGGCTTTGGGGTCATGAACATTATCGTAGGCGTGCACCGCAACTTCATCACGCGGGCACAGGGGCTCGCCCGGATGCAGACCATCGTGTCCTTCCTGAAGAATACGGCGGATCACTTCCAGGGGGCCTTCCCGCACTGGCTGAACGGCGGAACGGGCAAGGTCGTTCCTTTCAGCGCGCAGGACAATGGGGCCGACCTGGTGGAAACCGCCTTCCTGGTGCAGGGACTGCTCACCGCCCGGCAGTTCTTTACCGGGGCGGATCCTGCGGAAACTGCGTTACGCAATGATATCAACACCATCTGGCGTCGGGTGAACTGGGCGCATTTCCGGCGCGGGGACGAAAACGTACTGTACTGGCACTGGAGCCCGGACCTCGGCTGGGCGATGAACATGAAGATCCAGGGCTGGAACGAAGCGCTGATCACCTATGTGCTGGCGGCCGCCTCGCCGACCCACGGGATCCCGAAAGCCGTGTACGACGAGGGCTGGGCGCGCAACGGCGCGATGCGGAACGGCAATGCCTACCAGGGCATCACGCTGCCGCTGGGACCCCCCTACGGCGGACCGATGTTCTTTGCGCATTATTCCTTTCTCGGCCTCGACCCGCGCGGGCTCAGCGATGCCTACGCCGATTACTGGGAGCAGAACCGGAACCACGCGCTCATCCAGCACGCCTATGCGCAGCAGAACCCGCGCGGCTTTTACGGTTACAGCGATTCGGTCTGGGGCCTGACGGCTTCCGACGACAACGAGGAAGGCTACCGGGTGCACGACCCGGCGAATGATAACGGGGTGATCACGCCCACGGCCGCCCTGGCGTCCTTCCCGTACACGCCGGAAGCCTCCATGAAAGCGCTGAAGTTCTTTTATTACAAACTGGGTGACCGGATCTGGGGCGACTACGGGTTTACGGATGCGTTTTCCCTGCACGAATCCTGGTTTGCCACCTCCTACCTGGCCATCGACCAGGGGCCCATACCCGTAATGATCGAGAACTACCGCAGCGGCCTGCTCTGGAACCTGTTCATGAGCGCACCCGAGGTAAAGAACGGGTTGCGGACGCTGGGGTTTGTGAGTCCGCATCTGTGAGGTTTAGTTGTATTGGTGGTATTAGTGGTATTGGTCGTATTTGTAGTATTGGTGGTATTGGTAAGTGGACAGAAATGTAAACCAGCGAATAAACATGCGATAAGCCAATGTTCCAGGCAATGAACTTTTCAAAAGGCCATCTTCTTCAACACTAATACCACCAATACCACTAATACTACCAATACCACTCTATCAAAAAGTAACTTCTATACACAAACGGCCTATCGGCATGCATATGAAACGAAACATTTTTTTCTCTTTTTCCTTGTTGCTGCTGTTGCACGCAGGTGTTCAGGCACAGACGCCTTCCCGGAAATCGTCAATCGTCAATCGCCAATCGTCAATCCAGCCCGACCTTACGATCCGCAAAGGCCTGTCCGATTCGGCCCTGCTCGACCTGGTGCAGAAGCAGACCTTCCGCTATTTCTGGGACTTTGCCCATCCGGTGTCGGGCATGGCGCGGGAGCGCAGCAACCAGTCGTTCGGCTACGGCAGCGAAGTGGTGACCACCGGCGGCACGGGCTTCGGCGTGATGGCGGTGATCGTGGCGGCGGAGCGGGGCTGGATCACCCGTGATACAGCGGCCCGCCACCTGCTGAAAATGGTGAACTTCCTGCTGAAGGCGAATGCCTACCACGGCGTGTTCCCGCACTGGCTCGACGGGGCCACGGGCAAGACCATCCCTTTCAGCCGGCGCGACGACGGCGGCGACCTCGTAGAACATGCCTTCCTCATGCAGGGACTGATCTGCGTGAAGCAGTACTTTACCGGCGACAACCCCGTGGAGCGCGAGCTGCGGAACCGCATCGGCTGGCTCTGGGGCGAAACGGAGTGGGACTGGTACACCCGCGACGGGCAGGAAGTGCTGTACTGGCACTGGAGCCCGAACTACGGCTGGGCGATGAACTTTCCCCTGCGCGGCTTCAACGAAACCCTGATCACTTACGTGCTGGCCGCCTCGGCCGACCGCTATCCCGTTTCTCCGGCTGTGTACCACCGCGGCTGGACCCAGAGCAACTTCTTTAAGAACGGGAAGGAGTTTTACGGGATCAAACTGCCCCTGGGCTTCGACTACGGCGGCCCGCTGTTCTTTTCGCACTATTCGTTCCTGGGCCTCGACCCGCGCGGGCTGAAGGACCCCTACGCCGATTACTGGGAGCAGAACCGCAACCATACCCTCATCAACCGCGCCTACGCCATCGACAACCCGAAAAAGTTCAAAGGCTATGGACCCAACTCCTGGGGCCTGACGGCTTCCGACAACCACCAGGGCTACGCTGCGCACTCGCCCACCGAAGACCTGGGCGTGATCACGCCGACGGCGGCGCTTTCGGCCTTTCCCTATACACCTGAATATTCGATGCAGGCCCTTCGTCATTTTTACGAAGACCTCGGCCCGAAGATCTGGAGCGAATACGGCTTTGTGGATGCCTTCAACGAAACGGAGGGATGGTATGCGAAAAGCCACCTCGCCATCGACCAGGGCCCCATCATCGTCATGATCGAGAACCACCGCTCCGGCCTCCTCTGGAAACTGTTCATGAGTGCCCCCGAAATCCAGAACGGATTGCGGCGGCTGGGCATGGAAAGCCCTCATTTGAAGGGGGTTGGGAATTAGGAATTGGGATTAGGAGTTGATCCGTTGAAAGGCTGATCCGTTGAAAGGAAGCTGCAAGCCACAAGCCTCGAACAAACAACATGATCTTTGCGTCTTTGCGATCCTTTGCGCCTTTGCGCGAAACCCGCCTGCCGGAGGCAGGAACCGCAGAACAGACGAACAAGGAATTTCGATGGAAGAAGTTAAGGGAAAGTATAGAGAAAGTCTGTGCTTATAAACCCATCAGTGTAATCAGCGCCCATCAGCTCCATCAGTGATTGTGTATTGAATATTGAGTATTGAAAATTGATTATTTTCTTAAAGCTATGAAACGACTATTTCTGTTATTGCTTGTTGTATCTGCCCTGAACCTTCGGGCCCAGCAGAAAACCTACTGCAACCCGATCAATATCGACTACGGCTATACGCCCATTCCGCATTTTGCCGAGTGGGGGAAGCACCGTGCCACGGCCGACCCGGTGATCGTGAACTACAAGGGCGACTACTACCTGTTCTCCACGAACCAGTGGGGCTACTGGTGGAGCCCGGACATGTCGACCTGGAACTATGTGTCGCGCCGGTTCCTGCGTCCCTGGAACACGGGCACCTACGATGAGCTCTGCGCACCGGGCGTGGGTGTGATCGGTGATACGATGATCGTCTTCGGCTCTACCTACACCCGCAACTTTTCCATCTGGATGAGCACGGACCCCAAGGGCAACGACTGGAAACCGCTGGTGGATTCATTCGATATCGGCGGCTGGGACCCGGCCTTCTTTACCGACGACGACGGCCGCTTTTACATGTACAACGGCAGCAGCAACCGCTACCCACTGTACGGCGTGGAGCTGAACCCCAAAACGATGCAGCCCCTCGGCACCCGCAAGGAGATGTACTTCCTCGAATCCTGGCGCTACGGCTGGCAGCGCTTCGGGGAACACCAGGATGATACCTTCCTCGACCCGTTCATTGAAGGCGCAGAGGTGGACAAGCACAACGGCAAATATTACCTGCAGTACGGCGCGCCGGGCACGGAGTTCAGCGGCTATGCCGATGGCGTGGCCGTAGGTGAAACCCCGCTGGGTCCCTTTCAGAACCAGTCGCTGCCCCTGTCGTGGAAAGCGGGCGGCTTTGCCCGCGGGGCGGGTCACGGCGCTTCCTACCAGGACCGCTGGAACAACTGGTGGCATGTGTCCACAATCTCCCTTGCGGTGAAGAACAATTTTGAGCGGCGGCTGGGCATCTGGCCGGCCGGCTTCGACAAGGACGATGTGATGTACTGTAATACGGCCTTCGGCGATTACCCGCACTACCTGCCCGACGGAAAGCGGGAGGACGGCTATAATCCCATGGGCGACGGCGGCTTTACCGGCTGGATGCTGCTGAACTACAACAAGCCCGTGCAGGTGTCGTCCACCATGGGCGCCTTCCATGCGAACGGAGCCGTGGATGAAAGCATGAAGACCTACTGGAGCGCGGCCACCGGCAACCGCGGCGAATGGCTGCAGTCGGACCTCGGTGCCCTTTCTACCGTGCATGCGGTGCAGGTAAACTATGCCGACCAGGATGTGGAGTTCCTGGGCAAGTCGGCCGGCGTTTATCACCAGTACCGCATCCTGCATTCGGCGGACGGCCGGAGCTGGAAAGTGCTGGTGGATAAAAGCAATAATAAAACGGATGTGCCCCACGACTACGTGGAGCTGCCGAAGCCGGTGAAGACCCGCTTCCTGAAGCTGGAGAACATCCACATGCCCACCGGGAAGTTCGCCATCAGCGGCTTCCGTGTGTTCGGGCTGGGCAGCGGCAGCAGGCCGGATACGGTGAAGAACTTCTTTGTGCTGCGCACCGAAAAGGACAAGCGCAGTGCCTGGATCAAGTGGAGCCCCGTGGCCAATGCCTATGCCTACAACATTTACATGGGCGTGGGGCCGGACAAGCTGTACAACAACATCATGATCTATAACGCCAACGAATACTACTACAAGGGCATGGACCTCCAGAAGCCCTATTATTTCCGGATCGAAGCAATCAACGAGAACGGCGTGAGCGCGCGGACAGGGGTGATCCGGGTGGAGTGAGGGATGTGCAGAAAAGCAAATGTGCAGATGTGCGGATGTGCAAATGTGCAGAAGGGTGGCCGTGATCCTGCCTGTGCTTTTTGGGTGGAGATGGATGAAGTAGTGGGGAATGGGCACTTTAGGATGCGGGACAGGGTAATGTTTTGCCGCCATAAAAACCAGGGCGAAATGGGGCAAGTATAAAGCGGCTGCCGTATTTTGCAGCCGCATCTACCTGTCTGCCCTTTGGGGCCATTCCTGCTAGAAGAGTCTTCCCGTTATGTATCGCGGACGAAGTATGTCCATTCATTTATCATTAATCACAGATGACAATGTTTTGTTTACAGGTATAGTAGTGTACTATTCTTGTTACTGGGGTTTCGCGCAGAGCACGCAGAGAAAAGGAGGGCGCGGAGAGTTTATGTTTTTGGGTTTACCAGCGCCTTATTCCGCGTCAAACTGCAAAAGCTTTCAAGTTTAGGATGAGCAGCGGAATACCAGCGCCTGCGCAGAGAGATCAGATTATAGGATAAGAGCACGCTGTTCAATGCCTAAGCTAAGCCTCAAAACAGCAGAGTAACCTGCGCGCAAGCCTGGCGGGCGCGCGGAGCGATCGCGCCGCCTTGAATTTTTTTGGTTCTTTTTTGTTTCAAGACAAAAAAGAA
>DATAGL010000836.1:0-9333 GCA_036263755.1 Chitinophagaceae bacterium
CTCGGCCTGCTCGATGATCCCGACAGCGGCTCCTTCATCTTTAACGGCATTGAAGTGGCCGACTTTAACGAGCGGAAACGGGCCGACCTGCGCAAGCGCAACATCGGCTTCGTATTCCAGAGCTTCAACCTCATCGACGAACTTACCGTGTTCGAGAACGTGGAGCTTCCGCTGATCTACCTCGGTGTCAAAGGCGATGAACGTAAAAAGCGCGTGGAAGAGGTGCTGGACAAAATGCAGATCATGCACCGCCGCAACCACTATCCCCAGCAGCTTTCCGGCGGTCAGCAACAGCGGGTGGCCGTGGCCCGTGCCGTGGTGAACAACCCGAAGCTGATCCTGGCCGACGAACCTACCGGTAACCTCGATTCTTCCAATGGCAATGAAGTGATGCAGCTCCTGACCGACCTGAACGAGCAAGGCACCACCATCGTCATGGTGACGCACTCCGAACACGATGCCCGTTACAGCCACCGCATCATCCGCATGCTCGACGGACAAACGGTATTAGAGAATATCATGGCGTGAGATGGGCATTTGGAGTCCGGAATTTGGAATTAGGTATCAGGAAATTATAAGCCTCTAACAAACTCCTTTTCTCCTTGGCTCTGCGCATAACGCCAGATCCCGAAATCCAACCGGAAACCACAAACAACCAACCACAAACCAACAACTGCACCGGTCATGCTGAAGTCCTACATCAAAATAGCGGTACGCAACCTCTGGAAGAACAAGGCATTTTCCCTCCTTAACATTTCAGGCCTCGCCGTGGGGATGGCCAGCTCCATCCTTATCCTGCTGTGGATCGCCAACGAAGTAAGCTACGACCGCTTTCATGCCAATGCCGACCGCACCTACGAACTTTGGAACCGGGTGAAGATGGACGGAAAGCTGCAGAGCTGGAACGTGACCCCGAAGATTCTGGGACCAACCCTCCGGGAAAAATATCCCGACTTCGACAATGTGGTGCGGGTAAACTGGAACAATTCCTTCCTGTTCACCATCGGCGACCGGAGGCTGACCGCCCCAGGTACCATGGTGGACACCGGATTCTTAAAAATGTTTGATTTCCCCATGGTGAAGGGAAATCCCCGGCAGGCCCTGAAGAATGACTTCGGGATTGTGCTGACCGAAAAGCTCGCCCGGAAACTGTTCGGCGATGAAGACCCGATGAACAAGGAGGTGCGCGTGGAGAACAAGGACAACTTCACCGTAACGGGTGTGTTGAAGGACTTGCCCAACAATACGCAGTTTGATTTCGAATACCTGATCCCCTGGAGCTACATGGACCGCATGAAGTGGAACGACAGCAGCTGGGACAACAACTCGGTGCGCACCTATGCCTCCATCCGGCCCGGCATCACCCAGAAGGCGGTGGAGCAGAAGATCCGGCACATCAAGACCGAGCATGGCGAGACGTCGAAGACCGAGATGTTCCTGCACCCGATGGAGAAGTGGCGTCTTTATTCCCGGTTCGATAACGGGCAGCTGGCCGGCGGCCGTATCGAAGTGGTACGCCTGCTGGGCCTCATCGCAGGGCTGATCCTGCTCATTGCCTGCATTAATTTTATGAACCTTTCCACCGCACGGTCCGAGCGCCGGGCAAAGGAAGTGGGCATCCGTAAAGTAGTGGGCGTGCACAAGCGGTTACTGGTGGCGCAGTTCCTGGGCGAATCCGTATTCCTGGCCTTCCTGGCGGCCCTCATTGCCGTGGCCCTGGTGCACCTGAGCCTGCCCGCCTTTAACGAGCTGACCGAAAAGCGGCTGTTCATGGATTACAGCAATCCCTGGTTCTGGATCTCAGCCCTCTCCTTCATTCTCCTTACCGGTGTGGTAGCCGGCACCTATCCTGCCTTCTATCTTTCTTCCTTCCAGCCGATCAAGGTCCTGAAAGGCACATTCGCCCCGGTAAAGGGTGCCATTACCCCGCGCAAGGTACTGGTGGTGCTGCAGTTCACCATCGCCATTACCCTCATCGTCAGTACGCTCATCGTCCGCCGCCAGATCCAGTATGCGCAGGACCGGGAAAACGGCTATTCAAAAGACAACCTCATGTACCATATGTTCACCGGAGAGGTGGACAAAAATTACGCCCTGATCCGCAACGAACTGCTGCAAAGCGGCATGGCACTTTCGGTAAACAAGACCAGCGCACCGGTCACTGAAAATTGGAGCAACAGCTGGGGCTTTGAATGGGCGGGCAAAGACCCGAACAACCGGATGGTCTTCAACCGGTACTGCGCCGACGGCCATCTTGCTTCCACCATGGGCTTTCAATTTATCAAAGGCCGTGACATGGACCCCGAAAAGTATAAGTCCGACTCGATGGCCTGCGTGCTCAACGAAGCTGCCGTAAAAGCCATGGGCTTCAAAGACCCGATCGGACAGGTCATCAAGGATGGCGACAGCAAATTCACGGTAGTGGGCGTCGTAAAGAATTTTATCCTGTCTTCCCCTTTCCAGCCCATTGAGCCCATGATCATCCAGGGCTCCAGCGGCTGGTTCAACGTGGTGAACATAAAGCTCGATGGCCGCCAGCCGACGGCCAAGGCACTGGCCCGCGTGGAAGGGATCTTCAAAAAGTACAACCCGGAATACCCGTTCGAATACAAGTTCGTGGATGAAGAGTATGCCCGTAAGTTCAACGATGAGCGGCGCACCCAGTCGCTGGCGACCGTGTTTGCAGCTTTGGCCATTTTCATTTCCTGCCTCGGCCTGTTCGGGCTGGCCGCATACACAGCCGAAAGCCGTACGAAAGAAATCGGGGTGCGCAAGGTGCTCGGTGCCTCCGTGTCCAGCATTACGGCGCTGCTGTCGCGCGACTTCCTGAAACTGGTGCTCATCTCCATTATCCTGGCGATCCCGCTGGCCTGGTGGGGCATGACGAAGTGGCTCGAAAACTTCGAATACCGGGCGCCCATGAGCTGGTGGATCTTTATCCTGTCCGGCGTGCTGGCCCTGCTCATTGCCTTTGCCACCGTGTCGGTCCAGGCTGTGAAGGCGGCGCTGAGCAACCCGGTGCGGACCCTGCGGAGTGAATAGGTCAATGGGGGACTGGGTGAATCTGTAGGTGAATGGGAGGGAAGGTGAATGTGCGGATGGGCAGATGTGCAGATGTGCAGATGATTTGGGATGTTAGATGTACGATGTACGATTTACTTTCATCAGTTATCAAACATCAAACATCAAACGTACATCGTACATCGTACAACGTACATCATACATCATACATCAAACCTGAGACGGTTCAAGATATAAATTACTCTTCCTGTCTTAGCGATCCCTGGCGTCTTTGCGTGAAATCAGCTTCTTTATTTAAACGCTCCAAACTTTGATAATCATGCACTGCGGGCATCCGCGGTCATCAACCATAATCTGTTCATATGTTCCGCAATTACCTTATTACCGCCTGGCGTAACCTTGTCAAGAACCGGACCTTTTCCCTCATCAATATCCTGGGGCTGGCCATCGGTTTGTGCTGCTTTGTGCTGATTGCCGTATATGTGCTGGACGAGCTGAACTTTGACCGCTTCCACAAAAAAGCCGGTCGGATCTACCGGGTCAACAGCGAAGTGAAATTCGGCGGGACCGAGTCGTTCCTGCCGGTGGCTTCCGATGCCATGGGGGCCCTGCTGCAGAAAGACTATCCCCAGGTAGAAGCCTTCGTCCGCATCTACACCTTCAGCGGCTCCAAGATGATCCGCAAAGGGGCTGGCTTCCTGCAGGAACACCGGATCGGTTATGCGGACTCCACCTTCTTTGATGTATTTACTTTCCCTGTGCTGGCAGGCGACCCGGCCACGGCACTGGATGCGCCCAACTCGGCGGTACTTTCCGAGTCAGCAGCATTAAAATATTTCGGCACCACCGAAGCGCTGGGCAAGGTGCTGGAGACGAACGACCAGGGTCGTACCGATTACCGGGTTACGGCCGTGATGAAGGACATGCCCGAGCAGTCGCATATGCAGTTCGATGTGCTGCTTTCGATGGACAATGTGCAATACGGCTGGGGCAACGTGCTGAGCCATAATTTCTTTACTTACCTGCTCCTGCGGGAGGGAACCGATGCGCAATCCTTTGCACCGAAATTGAATGAATACATTCAGCGCCACGTGGTGCCGATGGCCCGTGAGGTAATGCAGATCAATTCGATGGAGGAATTCAACCGCGCCGGCAACAAACTGGAGTACACCCTGCAGCCACTGACCGATATCCACCTGCGCAGCCACAGTACTTTTGAACTCCGCCCTTCCGGTGATATGCAGTATGTCTACATCTTTTCCGCCGTTGCCGTATTTATCCTGCTCATCGCCTGTGTGAACTTTATGAACCTGGCCACCGCCCGTTCCGCCAACCGTGCCCGGGAAGTGGGCGTGCGGAAGGTACTGGGCACGAGCCGGGGTAACCTGATCTTCCAGTTTCTGACCGAATCCACGCTCATGGCCCTGTTCAGCCTTATTCTGGCCGCCGGCCTGGCAGCACTGGTGCTGCCCTACTTCAATGAGCTTTCGGGCAAGGAACTGGACTTTGCCGACCTGCTGACAGGGCCGGTGCTGGCAGGGCTACTTCTGCTTCCGTTTGTGGTGGGTTTACTGGCCGGCTCTTATCCCGCTTTTTACCTTTCCGGCTTTCGTCCCATCCACGTACTGAAAGGAAAGCTGCAGATGGGCAGCCGGCGCAGCCTTCTGCGCAGCACCCTGGTGGTCTTCCAGTTTACCACCTCGATCATTCTCATCATCGGTACGATCGTCATCTTCCGGCAGCTGAATTATATCCAGAATAAAAACCTGGGATTCAAAAAGGAGCAGGTGCTGATCCTGGATGAAACCTATACGCTGGGCAACAACACGGAAGCTTTTCTGAACGAGATCAAGCGCCTGCCGGGTGTACTGAGCGCCAGCTACAGCGGCTACCTCCCGGTCAGCAATTCATCGAGAAATGATATGAGCTACTCGAAGGGGGCCACCATGAGCGCCAGCAACGGCTTCAACATGCAAACCTGGACCATCGGCTACGACTACCTGAAGACCCTGGGTATGGAGCTGGTGGCCGGACGGTCCTTCTCGCCGCAGTACGGAACCGACAGCTCAGGCATCATCCTGAACGAATCGGCTGCCCGCCTGCTGGGATATACCGATCCGCTGAACAAGCAGCTTTATTCCGTGCTGGAGCAGGAAACCGGGTCGATGCGTGCATACAATGTGATCGGCGTGGTGAAGAACTTTCATTTCGAGTCGATGAAGCAGAATATCGCCCCGCTGGCATTTGTGCTGGGCGACGCCCACTGGGCCGCCTCGGTGCGCATTCAAACAACGGATGTTACCGGTCTGCTGGCGGCGATCGAAGAGCGGTGGAAGAAGCTGGCGCCCGGTATGCCGTTCCACCACCGGTTCATGGACGAGGCCTTCGATGAAATGTACCGCAGTGAAGTGCGCATGAGCCAGATCGCCGCCGTGTTCTCGGTACTGGCCATCCTGGTAGCCTGCCTGGGCCTGTTTGGCCTGGCCACCTATATGGCCGAACAACGCACCAAGGAGATCGGCATCCGCAAAGTACTGGGCGCCGATGTCGGCACGATCGTACGCATGCTGTCGGCTGACTTCCTGAAGCTGGTCTGTATTGCCGCCCTCGTGGCCTTCCCGCTGGCCGGCTGGGCCATGCATACCTGGCTTCAGGACTTCGCCTACCGCGTAAGCCTGGGCTGGTGGATCTTCCTGGCCGCCGGATTGCTGACCTCCGGGATTGCCCTGCTCACGGTTTCCTTCCAGGCCGTACGCGCCGCCCTGATGAACCCCGTCCGCAGCCTGCGCAGCGAATAGAGAATGAATGTGCAGATGTGCAAATATGCAAATATGCAGATGTGCGGATGTGATTATTTGAAGTGAATCCTTGAAATGTATAAAATTGATAGAATGCTTGTCCACCGCATTTGCATATCTGCATATTTGCACACTTGCACATTAAATCATCATCATCGTACACCATAAATCGTACAACCCATGATCAAGAATTTTTTCAAAATCGCCTGGCGGAACATGCTCCGCAATAAAGGGTTTACAGCCATCAATATGGCCGGACTTTCCATCGGGCTGGCCTGCACCCTGGTCATTGCCCTGTGGGTGTGGGACGAATGGAACTGGGACCGGTTCTCGCCGAAGTACGACCGGACCTACCAGGTAATGGTGCACCGGAACTTCAACAACGAGATCAACACCGGCCGCGACCTTATGTTCCCGCTGGCTTTTGCGGTGAAGGAACAGATCCCCGAAATCAAAAATGCCGTGGTGACCAACTGGGGGGAAGCCCGTGTGCTGGCTTATGGAGACAAGAAGCTTCGCCGGGATTCGTACCAGGCCAGTGCCGATTTCTTTAAGGTGTTTCCCTATCGTTTCCTGAGCGGCAATGCAGAAACGAGCCTGCAGCAGCCCAACAGTATCGTGCTGACTGCTTCCATGGCAAAAGCCTTGTTCGGCAGCGAGGACCCGATGCATAAAACCGTACGGGTGAACAATCACCATGATGCGCAGGTGACCGGGGTAGTAGCCGATCCGCCACGCAATGCCACCCTGCAGTTTGCTTTTGTGGAGCCGTTCAATCTTTCAGAGCCGCCTTTTTCCGAAGCCCGCCAGGACTGGGTCAATTGCTTCTACCAGGTGTTCCTCGAAACTACGCCGGGCGCCGATGCGGCAGCGCTGAACACCAAGCTGCACAGCTTCATCAAAAAAGCAAATCCCGGGCAGGAAGCCCAGTATTTTGTACACCCGATGCCGAAGTGGCGCCTGTACAGCGATTTCTCTGATGGCGTAAATACCGGCGGCATGATCGACTACATACGCCTGTTCATGATCATTGCCGGCATCATCCTGGTGATTGCCTGCATCAACTATATGAACCTTTCTACGGCCCGCAGTACGCGCCGCGCCAAGGAAGTGGGTATCCGGAAAACCATTGGTTCGGGCCGGGGACAACTGCTGGGCCAATTTCTCAGTGAATCCGTTCTGCTTTCCGTGCTGGCTTTCATTGGCGCCATCGGTATCGTGCTGGCGGTCCTGCCTGCCTTCAACACGATGGTGGATAAGGAGCTTTCCCTGCCGCTGGCCTATCCGGCCTTCTGGGGCCTTTCACTCGGTGTGGTACTGATGGTAGGACTGCTCGCCGGAAGCTATCCTTCGTTCTATCTTTCTTCTTTCCGCCCGGTCCAGATCCTGAAAGGAACCATCATAGCCGGCCGCAACGCTACGCTGCCCCGCAAACTCCTGGTTACGGGTCAGTTTACCGCCTCCATAGTACTGATCTCGGCGGCCGTCATTGTATATATGCAGCTCAGCCACGTTCGTTCTCGTGATTTGGGTTATAATCCCAATAACCTGGTCCTGGTGGAATCCAGCGCGGAGGTCAACCGGAACATTGATGCCATCCGGCAGGAGCTGCTGCAAAGCGGACAGGTAGCCTCCGTTCTGCGGACCACCGCACCGGTTACCGAGATCCGGAACTATACGGCCGGACTGGAATGGGCGGGAATGGCGCCCGGCCAGCAGCTGATCATTGCCGCCATGGGTGCGGAGCCGGGCTTTAGTCAGACCCTCGGGATCCGGATGGTGGAAGGCCGCGACTTCCGCACCGGTGGTGCCGATTCCTCCGCGATGGTACTGAATGAAGCGGCAGTAAGGAAGATGGGCCTGAAAGACCCCGTGGGACGGGAAGTGCGCTATAACGACCGCAGCTACACCATTGTAGGTGTAAGTGCCGACGTGGTCATGGCTTCTCCCTACCAGCCGGTGGAACCGATGATGATCCTCCCGGTGCGGAATTATGCCGGTGCCGTGCACATCCGGCTGAAAGACGGCGTTGAGGTACAGGCTGCGCTTTCATCGATCGGCAATGTATTCCGCCGCTTCAACCCGGAAGTGCCGTTCGAATACCGCTTTGCCGACCAGGAGTTCAGCCGCAAGTTCCTGACCGAAGAACTGATCGGGAAGCTGGCCAACCTGTTCACCGGCCTTTCCATTTTTATCTCCTGCCTGGGCCTTTTCGGACTGGTGGCCTTCAGCGTAGAAAAGCGGCGCCGGGAAATCGGCATCCGCAAGGTGCTGGGCGCACCGGTAGCACACATCCTGTTGCTGGTGTCGCGGGAATTCCTGTACCTCATCGGGCTCGCCTTCGTGCTGGCGGTACCGGTGGCCTGGTGGATCATGCACCAGTGGCTGGAGAACTTTGCCTACCGCACAACCGTGCACCCGCTGCTGTTCGCTGCCGTGGGGGTAGTCATGCTGCTCATTACGCTGGTCACCATCAGCCTCAACGCCTTCCGTTCGGCCGTGTCTTCTCCGGTGCGAAACTTACGGAGTGAATAGGTCAATGGGTGAATGGGTGAATATGTAGGTGAATGGAGGGGGAGTGAATGTGCGGATGTGCAAATATGCAAATGTGCAAATGTGGGAATGTGCAGATGGAGGTATGGGATGGACAAATCGTACACCGTACATCGTAAATCGTACATCCATTTTAAGGATAATTCAGATAGGAGAAGTTTTTTGCGTCTTTGCGCATCCTGGCGTCTTTGCGTGAAACAATTGTAAAACCGTAAACCGAATGCTGAAAAGTTATTTCAAAACCGCCTGGCGGGCACTGATGAAAAACAAGCTGCTATCGGCGATCAACATGGTTGGTCTGTCGGCGGGTATCGCCTTTGTATTCCTCATCGGGTCGTTTGTTTGGAGTGAGTACCAGGTAAACCGGCCCCTGGACCCGGACCGTACGATCTACATGGTACGCAGCGAGTGGAAGGATCCCAACATGGGTATGGACTTCACTTCGCCGGCACCAATCGGCCAGGCATTGCGGGAAGAATACCCGCATCTTGTTTCCGACTTCCATCATTTCGACGGGCTGACCATCATCGCCGGGCAGGGAGAAAAGGTTTTCCGCCAGAGCACACACATCGGCGACTCCAACCTGCTGACGTTTTTCCGGCTTCCCCTGTTGCACGGCGATGCAAAAACGGCATTGAACCAGCCCTATACCCTGGTGATCACCAAAGAGCAGGCCCTTCGCTACTTCGGCAAAACGGATGTGGTCGGGCAAACCCTCCGCATCCAGACCTTCACGGGATCGCATCAGGATTTCAATATCACGGGTGTGCTGGACGACATGCCGTTCAATACGATGATGAATTACCACCCCGAAGGCGACCAGTTCTTCCTTTCAGCTTCCAGCCTGCGGATCTTCCAGCGGGAAGCAGGCTTCCGGACCTGGCAGAACATGTTCATCATCAATTACATCAAACTGCAGCCGGGAAAAAAGCCGGAAGACCTCACGGCGGCCGTAGATCAG
>DATAGL010000837.1:0-1733 GCA_036263755.1 Chitinophagaceae bacterium
AAACCACTTGGCAGAGTAAGCCATGACAGTCCTGAGAACAAGGGATTATTTTTAATAGGTTGAAAGCTGTTTAAAAATATTGTTAGAGACAAAAATGAAATGATGCCTGAAAGGACAATTGTCAGAAATACAGTTTCTCCAAAGCCCTCACTTGTAAACCACTCGCTTTTATAATTGCTGCCGGCATGTGTCAAAGCCAGCGCTATGCCTGCAATCGTTGATAAGCCAAAAGGAACAAAGGTGGCAATCCTGAAGTATTTTGATAGCAGTGACATTGTCTCTTTGAATTAGAAAATTTTCCAATAGCGCCTAACAATTATTATGCGCTAGTTTTTAAGCCCTTAAAAATATGCCAATAGCACCTTATCTCCTAGCCATCAGCCGCTTACACTAGCGTATTTATGTTGCAGCATCCCAACATACGCTACTCTTTCCCAATTCTGCAACCCAAAAAAAGCTACTCCTGGAACTTCAGTTTGTCCAGAGCGCTTTTGATCGTTTCGATCTTAAACCGGCTCAAATGGGTATAAAGCATGGTAGTAGCCCCATTCTTATGCCCCGGGAACTCCTGGATGTTGCCTACATCCCCGCCGCCTTCCAAAAGTCGGGAAGCACAGGAGTGCCGGAGGCTATGAATGCTGCCCTTTTTTAAGAATACCGTCCTTTGTTTGGATCATTGCCATCTCCTTGGATGCTTTAAGCATCATCCGGTGTACCCAAATAGAGCTATCTTTAATTCCAAGGCTCAATCCCTAGGTGGTTTGCCAGGAATGATGGCTACCCTTAAGTGAAACCCATGAAAACGCCGGTACTTTACTTTATAATACTGGAACCAAATGAAGCCTGCCGTCTTAACCCTTACTAGCAGCCCCAGCAAAAGGAGTGGCATGCTGTGGATAGCAATTGCTGTCTTGGTGGCAGCTGTTGCCCTGATCCTGGATGGAGTGGAAGCAACCCTTTATGGTACCGGCTATTATTTTTCTGAGTCCTTACTTTTTTCCTCCGTCTGGTGGCTCATTGCTCCCTTGCTGTACGCCCAATATCATTTTCACCGGCGTTCCCGCTCCCTTCTATCAGGAGCGGCCATAGTCCTGCTGCTGGTCATCCTGCATTTACTCTTCTATCCGGCCCTTGTCTGGGCTTTGTCCTTTGCCTTTTATGATCATACGTTCGCCTTCCGGCAAACTTTTGCTTTTGGCCTGACCGAACACTTCCTGAAACTGGCTATTCTTTATGGCCTGTTCACCGGCTATTACATCCGGAAGCGCCAACCGGCCCCGGTGGAGGTGGCTTCTCCACCCCAGCTTCCCATAACACCACCCCCGCCCCCCCACTTTCTCGTCACCGAGGGTACCCGCCAGCAATCCCTGGCGGCCACGGACCTAATTTATATTTCGGCCTGTCCCCCTTATTGTCATCTGCACACGGCAGACCGCAGGTATCTGTATACCGCTACCCTTAAGGGGCTCGCTGCGCAACTGGAAGGGCATGGCTTTGTCCGGATCCACAAATCCACCCTGGTTAACCTGGCCCGTGTCCAATCATACCAATCCAGGCAGAATGGCGACTATGACCTCTACTTAAGCGATGGAAGCGCGCTCCGTCTTAGCCGTAATTATGCCCAAGCCTTCAAAGTAGCCTTTAAAGCATTCCACCACTTGCCATAACGGGCACTCCACTTGCCGCATTTCGTTTGCCAGCAGGCATCGGCGGCAGTGACCTTTAGGGAAAAT
>DATAGL010000838.1:0-3175 GCA_036263755.1 Chitinophagaceae bacterium
AAACTGCTCAATGCACAGGGAGAATTCATTGATGCGGAAACCGGTGCCCAGGTACTGCTGCGGGCAGAAGAACTGAAGATGTCCTTTGCCCCCGTGGATAAACTGGGCAGGGTAACTTCCGATCAGTCCTGGCTGCAGCGCCATATCGACCTCGTGCTGCAGTATCCCTTGGTAAACCGCGAAGCGATCGGCCAGAAAGGCTTCAAAGTGGTGGTGGACTGTATCAACAGTACCGGTGCGCTGATCGTCCCCCAGCTGCTGAAGGCACTGGGTGTGGCGGACGTCATCCTGCTGAACGAGGAAGTGAACGGCCGGTTTGCCCATAATCCCGAGCCCCTGCCCGAACACCTGACGGCCCTGAGCAACGAGGTGGTCAAACAGAATGCGGATTTCGGCATTGCCGTTGACCCCGATGTGGACCGCCTGTGCTTTGTGTGCGAAGACGGTTCCATGTTCGGTGAAGAATATACCCTGGTAGCGATTGCCGATTATATGCTGGCCGCCCGCAAAGGCAATACGGTCAGCAACATGAGCTCCACCAAAGCCCTGAAGGAGATTACCCTGAAGCACGGCGGCACCTACTTTCCCTCCGCCGTAGGCGAAGTGAACGTGGTGCGGAAGATGAAAGAAGTGGAGGCCGTGATCGGCGGAGAAGGCAACGGCGGGATCATTGTTCCCGATTTTCATTACGGACGCGACGCCCTGATCGGCATTGCGCTTTTCCTGTCGCATTTCGCTGCTTTCAAAAAGGGAATGAAATCCTTCCGGGGCAATTACCCCGATTATTTCATCTCGAAGAATAAGATCGAACTGGAGCACGGGCTGGATGTGCAGGCCATCTTTGAGCAGATCAAGAAAAAATACCGCAACAACCCGATCAATACCGAAGATGGCCTGAAGATCGAGTTCGATGAGGACTGGGTGCACCTGCGCACGTCCAATACCGAACCGATCATCCGCATTTATGCCGAAAGTAATTTTGAAACAACGGCCAACAACATAGCCATGCGCCTTATGGCGGATATCCGCGAGCTTTCGAAGGTGACATCATAGAGGAGCTACAAGCTTCGAGCTACAAGCTTCAAGCTACGAGCTTTGGTCACTGAAGGAAGGGACTGCATTCAGCTAACAAGCGGGGAACGCAACGGGCTAATGCTGGATGCGTGTTTTTCGTAATAAATTATTTTAACGAGTCCTGCTATAAGCTTGATTCCCACCCTCGCAGCTCACAGCTCACAGCTATCCTCCTGGGGAAATACCTTATGTTTGCCCGCATTTTGAACAATGGAACGAATATACCTGGACAACGCGGCGACCACACCCCTTGATCCCGAGGTGCTCGGGGCCATGATGCCTTACCTGACCACGCACTTCGGCAATCCTTCCTCCATCTACTCTTACGGACGGGAAACGAGGCTGGCTGTGGAAAATGCCCGTAAGACCGTAGCCCGCATCCTTGGAGCCAAACCCGGCGAGATCTTCTTTACTTCCGGGGGCACGGAAAGCAACAACACAGCCATCGGTTCGGCGATCCGCGACCTGGGCTGTACGCACATCATCACCTCGCCCATCGAGCATCATGCGGTGCTGCATACCGTGGAATACTGGAACAGCGAAGGAAAAGTTACCGTCAGCTATGTGCCCGTGCAGCCCGACGGTTCACTGGACTATAAAACCCTGGAAGAACAGCTGGAAACGGAAAGCAAAGCCGGCAAGCGCTGCCTTGTCACGCTCATGCATGCCAATAACGAAATCGGCACCTTGCTGAAGCTGAACAAGGTGGGTGAACTCTGCGCCCGCTATGATGCTCTTTTTCATTCTGATTGCGTACAAACGGTAGGGCACTACCCGATCGACCTTTCCCGGATGCCGGTGCATTTTATTTCGGCCGCCGGTCATAAATTCCATGGCCCTAAAGGTGTGGGTTTGCTGTATGTGAATGAAAATGTCACTATACGGCCGATGATCCTCGGCGGCGGGCAGGAGCGGAACCTGAGGGCCGGTACGGAGAACGTATACGGAATCGTGGGTTTCGCCAAGGCCCTGGAAATAGCCACCCGCGATTATGAAAAAGATGCGGCCTACATCCGGGGATTGCGCACCTACATGTGCCGCCGGCTCCGGGAAGAATTTGACTCCCTGCAGTTCAACGGAAACCCGGAAGAGGGATTGTATACCGTACTCTCGGTATGTTTTCCGCGGACGGACCGTTCGGAGATGCTCCTGTTCAGCCTGGATATGGCGGGGATCTGCACCTCGGGGGGAAGTGCCTGCAGCAGCGGGGCCGATATCGGCTCGCATGTCATAAAAGCGCTGGGCCGGACCGACGAGTGGGTGACGGTCCGCTTTTCCTTCAGTAAGTACAATACCGAGGCGGAAATTGAAGCGGTGATCGGGAAGTTAAAGCAGCTTACCTGACCGACCGCAGCAGCTCGCTGGGCAGCTGGCCGAATTCCTTTTTGAAGGCAAGCGTAAAATTGCTCAGGTTGTTGTAGCCAAGTGTATAGCCTACGTCCTTGATGGAATATTTGCCGGACAGGAGCAGGGTGCGGGCTTTCTGCATCCGGTGTTTCTGGAAGTATTCGTAGGGAGGCATCCCGTAAACCGCTTTAAAGATCTTCTTCAGTTTCGATTCACTCATCATCGCTTCGCGCGCCAGTTCCGGAATGGTGGGCGGGATAACGGTCTCTTCCCCGGTCAGAATAGACTCAATGCGTTCGGCGCTTTTGATGTCCTCCCGGCTGAGGCCTTTCTGGCCGGCCAGCATCCGCGACCGGTCGTACAGCCAGGAAAAGAAGGCTTCCACGATCTGCAGGACCCGGTTCTGGTAAAACAGGAGGGGTGCCTGTTCCGGCAGGAACAATTCGCCGAAGGGTTCCCGCACTGCCGGGTCAACCGGCTTGAACCACATACCCGCCGTTTTCAGGTTGATGTATTCCTCCAGTACATCCCGTTTTTCCGAGAGGCGCAGGAACTTTTTCAGCCACCCGGCGGAAAGCCGTGCACGCATACCCTTGATCGTTACCCCTTTCGACAGCATCTGCTCCATGTCGAACAGGAAGGAGGTAAGGTACAGCGCGGCGTTGCGGTTGGTAGGCTGGGCCGTTTCTTCGCCGATGGAAACCGTGTAGCCGTCCCGCTGGCGGATATCGTCGAAAATAAGGATGTAATACTC
>DATAGL010000839.1:0-4617 GCA_036263755.1 Chitinophagaceae bacterium
TTTCGGTGCTGGGCCTGCTGTACCGCCTGCTCGAGCAAAGAGGAGGGCGGGGCCGTTTTGGCCGGCGCACCTTCCTGCTTTTTCACCTGTCCTGTGTACCGGCTTTTGCCCTGTCGCTCCTGTGGAACGGACCGCCCTTTATTGTTTATGCGTTGGGAGCCGCTGCAGCCGCCGTTCAGCTGGCAGGCTTGTTTTTCCTGGCGCAGGACCTTCGCCCCCTGCTGAACGTAAAGGGCCGGCCCGGTTTCCTGCTGCGCCTGGCGGCAGCCGCTTTCGCCGCCAAACTGGTCCTGCAGGCAGCATCGGCATTTCCGGCCGTGGCCCGGCTGGCTTACCTGCAGCGCAATTTCGTCATCGCTTACCTCCACCTGGTATTGATCGGGTTTGTATCCCTTGCGGTATTTGCCCTTGTACTGCTGCACATGCCGGTAAGACGGAGTGTTCTGTTATCTGCAGGCCTTGCCCTGTTCATCGGCGCTTTCACCGCCACCGAACTGCTGCTCGTGGCGCAGGCTTTCGGGTGGATGCTTCCCCGGTATACGGAATACCTGCTCCTGCTGAGCATGCTGATGGCGGCGGGAACAGCGGCGCTGGCGGTATGCTTCCTGCGGGTGCCATCGCCATTTGTTGCGCAGACCAGGGCACGTCAAACGAAAGAAGCGGAATTGCCTTTTTAGTCGGCGCCGATCTCCAGATAAACCACTCTTTCCGGATCATCCCCGTAAAAGATGAGAAAGGATTGGAAGAAATCGAACGTGGCAAAGGGGACGCGCTTCGCTTCTGTCAAGGCATTCTTGTCAGACAGTTCAAAACAGTCGCCGTTGCCGGCGGCCAGCAGGCGAACATTGGCCCGGATCAGAGAGGAGGCTGGTGCCTTTACGGGCTGGCAGGCGCCGGATAGCTGCCGGTTGATTTCTTCGTCGAGTTTCTGTTCCAGCTCCTGCCGGTCAACCGGCAGGAAATCTTCCTCCAGGCGCATAAGGGCGGCATGATAATTCCCGTATTGATAAGAGTGATCGGTCAAGGCCGCTTCCGAATACAGCAACCGGTCATGGAACCGGAACCGGGCCTTGCGGCATTCATCAAAAAGTGCCCTTCGATCGGCAGGCTCCCGCTTTGCCTTCTGCATAAACTGCAGGTCATACCCCAGGAAGTACAGGCAGTCATTGAATCCGATGCTTACAAAAGTGTTCACCTTGATCAGGCCGGGCATGAGCTGTTCTTTTGGGCTGCAAGATAGGGAAGGATCCTTGCGGTAAAAGAGGTGCGGCCGCATCGGCCGCCGGGAGCGGAGCTGGCTGTTCGGCAACAGGACCTGAAGTCATCTGGCCGGGACTACAGGTCTTTCCTTGAAAACGCGCGCACTGCTAACGCCATCGGCATTACGATCCACAGCAGCAGGATGCCGGTAGTGAAGAGGATACCGAGCGCGCTGCCGAAGAAATCCTTGTAGAGGGCGCCGGTGTATCCCATCAGTGCGCTCACATCCAGCTGCAGCATGATAAAGATGCGGCCCAGGTCGATGGGGTTGAGGGCCGAAAGGAACAGGGTCCATTGCTCCATCGGGTAGTCCGAAAAGGCAAACAGGATCAGCAGGATCAGCCCGTCGTAAATAAGCGAAAAATAGAACCAGAGCAGCAGGGCCGCCCCGATGCCCCGGGCTTTGTCCTTTGCCTTCACTGAAGCATAAAAAGCCAGCGAGGAAAAGGCAAGCGTCAGCAGCACACCGGTAAAAGGCAGGGCCAGGGCGGCGGCATCGGGCTGGTAAATGCAGACAGGAATACCGATGCCGATGAGGCAGGCCAGTGCCAGCGACAGCGAGGTGCCGGCCCACTCGGAGATCAGGATTTTTTTGCGGCTCACCGGCTGCGACAGCAGCAGCTCGATGAACTCGTAGGAGTTGTAGTAATGGATCGTGGTGAAAACCATACTGACCAGGGGTACGACCATCAGCACGATGTTCAGCAGGCTCAGTACGGCCTTGCTGCTGTTTTCTTCCATGCTGAACAGGCTGAGGCTGACGGTGAGCAGGAAGAGGGTATAACCAATGATGACTTTGTTGCGGAGAATGTCGTACAATACGTACCGGGATATCTTGAGCATGATCAGGCGCGTTTAGAATGGTTGCGAAATACGGGGTTGCCGTTGGGGTGGTAGCCATGCTGCATGATCTGCGCGATGGCCCGGCCGAGGCGTTCTTCCCCGGTGTTGCTTTTGATGCGGTCGAGGGCGTCGAAGAACTGCACCTTGCCGTCCTGCAGGTAGAGCACGTCGGTGGTCAGCTCGTCGAGGTCGCTGAGGATATGGCTGGTCAGGAGGATCAGCTTACCCTTGCTTTTTTCCTCCAGGATCTTTTCCTTGAGGATCTCGGAGGCAACCGGGTCGAGGCCGGCCGTGGGTTCGTCGAGGATGAGCACCTCGGGGCTGAACAGGAAGGCGATGGTGGCGCTTACTTTCTGGCGCGTACCGCCGCTGAGGCTCTGCATCGTTTTTTCTTCGAGGCTTTTGATCCCGAAGCTTTGGTACAGGTCCAGGTCCGGGCTGCCGCTGCCGCCCCGGATGTTGCGGATCATATCGATCACCTGCCGGATCTTCATGTTGTCGGGATAGCGGCCGATCTGCGGCATATAGCCGATCTGGGAGCGGTACTGCTCGCCGGCAGCAATATCCTGCCCGTTGAACGTGATCGTTCCTTTATCCGCCTTCACCATGCCCAGGATCGACTTGATCAGGGTGGTCTTGCCCGAGCCGTTGGGCCCGATAAGTGAGATCACCTGTCCTTTGCTGAACGTGGCGGTCACGTCGTTCAGGGCATGCAGTTTCCGGAAATGCTTGTGGATATGGTTGATGCGGATCATAATTTCAGTTTTTTGATGAAGGGGGCAGGGTCGGCCAGGTCGATCGGTGTCAGGCTGGGAATGGCTTTCTCGGCTTTGTCCAGCAGCGATACCGAAAAGCTGCGCAGCAGCAACAGGCTGTTGGGATTCTGCTCGATGATCATCGAGTACATGCTTACCGGGTGGTAGGGAATATCACCCCGTCCGTCCTTGTTCAGGTCGTAGCCTTCGTATTTGTCCCAGTAGTTGGCGCTGAAGGTATTCAGCACCAGGCTTCCGTTGGTGGCCATGTCAAAGGTGTTGCCGAGGAAGTTGTTGCGGGTAAAGGCATTCTCGTTGCAGGAGGCCTGCACGCGGGCGGCCCAGCCGTTTTCGCGGAACGTGTTCTCCTGAACCCGGATCCGGCTGGAGCCTTCCATGAGTATGCCCACCGTGTTGTGAAAGAACTCATTTCGTTCGATGCGGCTGTCGCTGATCTCTTTCAGCAGGATGCCGTAAGCGGAGGGACCCCAGTTCTGCTCGAAGCGGTTGCGCTGCATATGCACCTTGTGCGAGTACATGACGGCCACGCCGGCCCCGTTGTTGCGGAAGCGGTTGCCGAAATAGCGGTCGTTATTGGAGAACATGAAATGCAGGCCGTAGCGGATATTGTTTTCGCTGAGATTGTTGCGGATCAGCGATTCCGTAACAAATTCGAAATAGATGCCGTCGCGGTGGCCGCGGATCGTGTTTCCTTCCACGACTGCATGGTGGCTCTTCCACAGGTGGATTCCATTGCCTGTGGTCTGTTCGGTTTTGGTCAGCCCGTTCAGGTTATTGTTGCGCACAACGCAATATTCGGTGTTGGCCAGATGGATACCGAAATAGGCACCGGTGATGCGGTTGTTTTCAATATATACATGCGCCGCATCCACCACCTTGATGGCGGCGAAATCATTCATGGCCGAGTAGCCGGGCCGGACAAGGTGGAAGCCGGCGATCTTCACATGGCGGGCGCTGACCGTGAACAGCTCGTATTTATCGGCTCCGTGCAGCACGGGCATCCCTTCTCCCAGGATCGTGATGCTGTTGCGGACCACCGCGTTGTTGAGGTAGTAAAAGCCGGGCCGCACAAGCACCGTATCTCCGTCCTGCGCCTCGGTCACCGCCTTGCGAATGGAGGTGTATGCCTGTCCCCGGCCTACCGTAAGCGTGCGGGCAGGGGCGGTCAGGCCGGCCAGGAGCAATAGTGTAAGGATAACGTTTTTCATGGCTGCAGTTCTGAGTAAAGGTTTTTCCAGGCAATAATGCGGTCGGTGTCGCTGGTCTTGAGGGCAGCGGCGGCAGCATCGTCGGCCACGGCGGCCGTATTGCTGCCCATGGGGCTGCGCAGGGACGGAGACACGACAAAGCGGGCTTCGGCAGCGGGCAGGAAACCGGTTGCACCGCTATGCGGTACCACCAGGGTCTGGGCGATGTCGCCTGTTTTGACGGTCTCTTTTTTAAGAAAGGTAACCAGGCAATGGAGGTCATCGAACTTGTACACTTTTCCCTTTTTGGTCAGCACTTCCCCGCCGAAGCCGGGGGTGATGATGGTCATGCGGCAGAAGTCACAGGCGTCCTTTCCGTAGCGGATCGGGTCGGGTGCCACCGAGCAGGAGGAGAAGGCAAGCAGCAGGATGCCGGCGGCAATGCCTCCGTTTACGCTGCGGGGCATGCGTTTCAGGGTGGGACTGCCCGATTGGCGCTGGCGGTGATTGTAGACTTCGGCAAAATAAATGAGGAAGAAAACTGCACCGGC
>DATAGL010000840.1:0-6397 GCA_036263755.1 Chitinophagaceae bacterium
GGCGGATATTGTCGGCATAATAATAACGGATGGTGGGTATATGGTCGTAGCGGATGGAGGTGCTGGCCAGGTAAGCATTCTTCATGGCGCCACCGAGGTTGAAATGGGCCACTCCCTGCAGCAGGTCGGTCTCGCGGCCGCCCATGTTCTCATTGCCCACCGGAAAGACGTAACCGCGTTCGCCGCCCTTGTCCAGGGAAAAGGTCGCTTCTTTCTTTGAAAGGTAATAGCCTGCAGACCGGAGTTCCGCCAGCAGGTCCTGGGCCGCCAGCTTTTTCTGTGCCGTCATGCGCAGCTCCACCTCTTTCGTGGTTTTTTTGTCCCGTGCAAACAGGAGCACGTCCGGACCGGTATAAATGGACACCGGCGCCACCACAAAAACCGGCTGCAGCACTTCACCCTTTACCGGGTCGGTATACTTGTATTGCACCGGCCGGGTGAGGGAGAAGGGTACGCCCTGCACCAGCAGGTCGAACCGTACGGTAAAGGAAGGCGTAACGTCGGGCTGGCCGATCTGGTGCTGGCTGCCGACTACGAACATGCCTTTGTCCATTTTCTCGCGCAGCCAGTACGGCTGGCTCAGGGGCTTGTCGGCCGGAACCGCCAGGGTCTTGCCCAGTACCCAGTTTCGGTTGGCCTCCAGGACCGTTCCGATCGTTGTATCGAATGCTTCCAGCTGGATGCGCTGCAGTCGGATGTCGGCCCCGCCCCGGTTGTTCAGGGTCAGGTTCACCCGTACCGAATCGCCCTGCACGACATCCTGAATGCCGGTCGCCGCTTCGAGGAAGATCCCGCTGCACTGGGCAATGAGCGCTTCCGTTTCCGCCAGCTTCTGGTCGCGCCACACCCCGGGTTCCAGGGCGGCAATGGCTTTGTGCACATTCACGAGGGCCGGTACGGAGGCCTGTGGCTTTAAAAAGTTGAAGGAGGCCGTTACCTGCTGAAGAAGTGCGGCAACAGCTGCCCCGCCTTTCACCCGGCTCCACCCGGCATCCACATTTTCAAAGAGGTCCTGCGCCGGCGGGGTACCGCCCGTGGTCACAAAAAATTCCAGTGCTTCGCCCCGGCTGCGCGCCACGCCGAATCCCTGGCTTTTATGCTGGCTGCGGCTTTCGGCCGCGATCTCGCCGTAGCTTTTTCCCAGCACAGGATTGTAGCCGCCCACATCAAAGGTGAACTGGCCCGGCCGCTGGGTATTGTTGCCGCCGAAGTTGAAGGTGTTCCAGAGGATCCGTTTGGCCTGCCAGGGCTTTACCCATTGCAGCTGCTCGGGAAAGCGCTTCGGGTCGGCCGCCGCGGTGAAGGCTTCATTGGCCAGGATGGCTGAAGCCGTATGGTGGCCATGCCCGCCTTCGCCTGTCGTGGGAAAACGGGTGATGATGACATCGGGCTGAAATTTCCGGATCACCCATACCACATCCGACAATACTTTTTCCTTGTCCCATTTCGTAAAAGTTTCCTGCGGGTTTTTTGAAAAGCCGAAATCGTAGGCCCGGGTGAAGAACTGCTCGGCGCCATCGATGCGCCGGGCGGACAGGAGTTCCTGCGTGCGGATCAATCCCAGTTCGATGCCCTGCTCGGTGCCGATGAGGTTCTGGCCGCCGTCGCCGCGGGTCAGGGAAAGGTAGGCGGTGCGGTACAGCTTGTCTTTGGAAAAATAGGTCAGGAGCCGGGTATTCTCGTCGTCGGGGTGTGCTGCCACGTACAGTATGGAGCCCAGGGTGTTGAGCTTGCGCAGGGCCAGGTACATATCGGCCGAGGTGGGACTGTTCTGGGCGCCGGCCCCGCCGGTTATAAAAAGAAGCAACAGGAAAAAGGGTAAACGTTGGTTCATGCAGTGTTGTTTTGCAGGCGTGCCGTTTGTCGTAAGGGCTGTCAAATAAAAGCAAAAGGGGGAAGAATCAACTGCCCCCTGATCATAATTATAAAAACTTTTACTGTCCCACCAGGAAAACCGCGTTGGCGAAAAGCAGCTTCCCGTTCTCCCAGAAGGAACGGAACAGCACATTGTCGGCCAGGTAGGTGACCGAACCGCTGCCGCTTTCCTGTACGCCGAAGAGCAAGCCGTCCTGCAGGCGCCGGGCCAGGCGGGTGCCCACAAATCCGGCCACCTGGTCTCCCTTCTTCAGCACACCTACGTTCCAGCCGCCTTCCCGGAAGTACTCATAAATATGTTCATCCTGCTTCAGCGTGTAGTAACGGTCCGGGTAACCGAAAGCCAGCGGGTGGCTGTTGTCCAGCTCCACCCGGAAGATCGAACCCGGCGTGCTGTTGGGTATAAAATCGCGCTCCCGCGCTTCGTAGCGCCGCAGGGGCTCGTAGGGGTCTTTGCCTTCCCCTTCTTCCTCCGCCTTCTTTGGCCGGATTCCCATTTCCGCCCGGGCCAGGGCCGCCACGGCGCTTTCCAGGGCCACGAGGTTCCCCCCCGCACTCACCCATCCTTTAAGCTTGTCGGATTGCGCTTTGTCCTGCAGGAACCGGTAGGAACCGTCGGGCAGCACCAGCACATCGTATGCGGAAAAGTCGACCCGCATAAAATCATTCACGTTGATCAGGCTTACGGGGTAGTGCAGCTGCTGGTCGAAGAAGTGCCATACCTCACCGGCGGCGTTGGAATTAATACCCTCCCCTACGAGCACCGCCACCCGGCGGGCTTTCATCGGGCGCATCCGGCTGCTGCCGAAATCATAGCCCCGCTCCACCATGCCGGTGGCCACGGGATACAGGGCTACGTTCTCGCGGAGCGCAGCCTGGCGCAGGGTGTCCCAAAGTCCCGGGAAATACTGGTTGCCGGTTTTCAGTACCACGAGTGAGCCCCGGTCGAACTTCTGGCCTCCTACTTCAAAAGGCTCCTCGGCAAACCGCAGCTTGATGCCCTGCTGCAGCAGCCGGCCGGCCAGGCGCACGGCGGGCATGCCGTTCCACCGGACCGCATAGGCATAGGCGTCCGCAGGGGCAGCGGGTAACACAGCCGCCTGGCTTTGTCCGCCCGTTGCCGCAATGGCCTGCCGCGTGGCATAAGCCTGGAGCCCGAAGGCATAGGGCAGTGACCAGGCCGTGATATCATAGGTGGCGGAGTCGGACAGCTTCGTACGGGGCTCGAACAGCACCTGCACCAGGGTGCCCTGCGTTTGACCGGCCGGTATAATGATATCGCCATCTCCCAGACTGAACGGTTCTTCCCTGCCCGAAGCATAGCTGAAGCCCCGGAGGGAGCTGTTCCGGCCGTAACCGTACTGAATTTTGTTGCGGTCGAGCAGGTCGAGGAGCTTGCGGATGCGTACGGCATCCTGCGGGTTGTTTTTAATGACGAAGGCACCGTAGTCGCCTGTCCCTCTGCGGGCGCGGGCATAAAAAGACCGGAACTCGGAAAGCAGCTTTTCGGTATGGGCAGCCGCCACTTCCACGGTGGACAGCGAGGTGGTGAAATGATGGGTCACCCGGTCGCGGAGCGTGAGGGTGTCGCCGGTTTCCACGATCACGGAAGACCCGGCCCTGCCGCCTCCGCCGCCGCCGGCCTGTTCGTAGGTCATGCCGATGGACCCGGTATAGGTGGGATAGGTATCCCCGTAAGACGGATACAAAAGGTCGAAGCGCTCGCGGGTAAAGTACAGCCAGCCCTGGGCATCGAAATAGCGGGCGTGGTTCTTCCCGATCACCTGCTGGAAGGATCGCTGGAAGGGCGTGATCACTTCGTGCAGCGGCTCGGCGGCCGGGGCGAAATAATAGGGACTATTGATGCCCTGCTCATGAAAGTCGACATGAATCTGCGGGAGCCACTGGAGGTACACGGGCATCCGCTGCCTTGTTTCCACCTGCGTTTGCCAGGCCCAGTCGCGGTTCAGGTCGAAATAATAATGGTTGGTGCGCCCGCCGGGCCAGGGCTCATAATGTTCGCGGGTTTCGAGGTGCGGGTTCGGCGTCTGCCCCACAACCGTCTGGTACCAGTTGACATAGCGGTCGCGCCCGTCGGGGTTCAGGCAGGGATCGATGATCACTACCGTATTCTGCAGCCAGGCCCGGGCCCGGGCATCGCCGCCGGTCAGGGCATGGAGGGCCAGCATGGCGGCTTCCGAGGAGGAGGTTTCATTGCCGTGCACGTTATAGCTGAGCCAGACAATCGATTTGTTGGCTGTTCCCGTGGCCGTGCCTTCCCCCCCGGCCAGCTGCAGGTTCTGCCGCCGGATTGTTTCGAGGTTGGCGATATTTTCGGGCGAAGAGATGAATACAAGAAGCAGGGGCCGGCCTTCATTGGTTTTACCGTATTCCTGGAGCTTTACCTGGGCCGGGAGCTGGGCGGCCACGTACCGGAAATACTCCACGATCCGGTGGTGCGGCGTGTACCGGTCACCGACACGGTAACCCAGGAACTGTTCAGGAGCCACAGCCTGTGCCCGCACCAGCGGGCCCCACAAAACGGAAAGCAGAAAAAGGGAAAGGGAGAGAATGCGCATGAACCGTGATTAAAGCAGCAATTTAAGCAAGTCGGGGCAGCTTTGGCAACAAAAACCCCGCATGAAGCGGGGCTGTTGTCATCAAGGTTTAGGTAGAAAGTGACGGACAACCTGATCAAGGTAAATATAAAAAACTAATTTTCCATCCCTGTCCCCGGGCAGGCCTCCATCGTTACCCTTTTACTTATGAAGCATTGTTTATATTTATTTTTTCTGCTCTCTGTATATAGCTCATGCCGTACGCCCAAAGCGGGCACACTTCCTTCCGGTCTGAACCCGTACGAGTATACGGCCGATAAAAAAATAGTGGCCTCCAACGGGGTGGTCGTATCCGCGCACCCGCTGGCCAGCCGGGTAGGCGTGGCCGTTATGCAGGAGGGAGGTAACGCGGTGGATGCGGCCATTGCCACCCAGCTGGCGCTGGCCGTCGTGTATCCCAATGCGGGCAATCTTGGGGGCGGCGGTTTCCTGGTGGCCCGCCTGGCCGATGGACGCACGGTTTCGCTCGACTACCGGGAAACGGCACCGGCCGCCGCCCACCGCAATATGTACCTCGATTCGGCCGGTAATGTACTGCCGGAGCTCAGCCAGAACGGGCACCGGTCCAGCGGCGTACCGGGTACCGTAGCCGGGCTCGCTGCCAGCCTTCCCTATGCCCGTCTTCCTCTTTCCCGCCTCATTGAACCGGCGATCGCCCTGGCCCGGAACGGCTTTGTGCTGACCGGGCGGGAGGCCGCTTCCCTCAATGAGCTGCAGTCCGACCTCACCCGCTACAATACCCGCCGACCGGCCTTCGTGCGGGAAGGCGGCTGGAAGAAAGGGGACACCCTGGTGCAGGCCGACCTGGCCGCCACGCTGGAGCGGATCCGCGACAAGGGCGCGGCCGGTTTTTATGAAGGCGAAACGGCCCGGCTGATTGTTGCCGAAATGCAGCGCGGCGGCGGCATTATTACACTGGACGACCTGAAAAAGTACAAGGCCCGCGCCCGTGAACCCCATACCTTTTCCTATAAAGGCTACACGGTCGTTTCCATGCCGCCGCCTTCCTCCGGCGGACTGCTGCTGCACCAGATGCTGCGGATGGTGGAAGGCGCCCCGCTGCCCGACTGGGGCTTTGGCGACCCGAGGGCAGTGCAGCTCATGATCGAAGCGGAGCGCAGGGCCTTTGCCGACCGGGCTGAATACATGGGAGATCCGGATTTTTACCCAGTGCCGGTGGCCCGACTGACGGATACAGCCTACCTGCGCCGGCGGATGGCCGACTTTACCCCAGGCCGGGCCGGCAGCAGTGCGGCCGTAAAGCCCGGAAGCTTTACGCGGGAAAGCGAGGAGACCACGCACCTGAGTATTATTGATAAAGAAGGCAACGCCGTGGCAGTCACCACTACCCTGAACAATTCCTACGGCAGCAGGACGGTGGTCGGCGGTGCCGGCTTCCTGCTCAATGATGAAATGGACGACTTCAGCGCCAAGCCCGGTGTGCCCAATATGTACGGAGCAGTAGGCGGCGAGGCCAATGCCATTGCTCCCGGCAAGCGGATGCTTTCCTCCATGACCCCTACCCTGGTATTAAAAGAAGGAAAGCCCTTTCTGGTTATCGGCACGCCGGGAGGCACCACCATTCCCACTTCCGTTTTCCAGACCATTGTCGGCATTATCGATTTCCGGCTGTCCACCGAAGCGGCCGTGAATCATCCCAAGTTCCACCACCAGTGGCTGCCCGACGAGGTGATGGTGGAGCGGGGCTTTCCGGATGCTGCCCGGCAGTCCCTGCTGCGTATGGGATACAAAGTGTCCGAACGCGGGGCCATCGGACGCACGGAAGTGATCCGCGTGCTGCCGGACGGGCGCTTCGAGGGCATTGCCGACAGCAGAGGCGACGATGGCGCGGCGGGATATTGAGTGTTTGGCGTTGGGAGTTTGGCGTTTGTGGTTTAGAGTTG
>DATAGL010000841.1:0-3019 GCA_036263755.1 Chitinophagaceae bacterium
CAATGCCATGATGGGCGTGCTGCGCTCCTTTGACAAAAACTACCCGGGTTTTTACAAGCGCCGGGGGCTGCAGAAGCGGCAGACGGCAATGAAACTGACGCTGGCCGTATTCGCCCTTGTATTTACCTGCGTGCTGCTGCTGATCGCACAGGGCGTGGTGCTGAGCTGGCTGGGCATTTCCAACCGGTTTTTAAACGCCCTGATCACCAATCTCCTATGGATCATTATCGTGCTGGTCGTTTTCTATATGGTATCGCTGATCTACAGGCATGGGCCGGCCCAATCCCGGAAATGGCCTTTTGTAACTCCGGGATCCATCTGCGCAACCGGACTCATGGTCCTGGCCACCATGCTGGTGACCTGGTGGGTAAACCACTTCAGCAATTACAACAAGCTGTACGGTTCCATTTCGGCGGTTTTCATCCTCATGCTGTTGATCTATATTAACTCCATGGCCATCCTGATGGGTTTTGAATTCAACTTGGTGCTCCAGTCGCTGCGCCAGAAAAAAGCATTGAAAAGGCACCGGTCCCTGGATGAATCCAATGAAGTGTTTTGAGGTTGGGACCGATCATAAGCCCTGATGGGTGAGGACAAGGAATCGCTTTACCGGTATAAATGGGCATTATCCGTTTCCGAAGGTTTCGGTAAATTGAAAAATAGGCGGAACTTTAAGATAATCACCTGAAACGTATGAAACGGATCCTGACGGCCCTGCTTGCCTGCGGCTTGTTTGCCTTTGTCCCGGTTGCGCAATTACCAATCGGTGCCTCGCTGCCCAAAGCGGATGTAAAACTGAAAGACATCAGCGGGAAAGAAATTACTTTACAGGAAGCCCGGAAAAAGAACGGGCTGTTGGTTATGTTCAGCTGCAATACCTGTCCTTACGTGGTGCGCAACCAGCAGCGAACCCGGAACCTGGCGGAATTTGCCCTTTCCAAAGACATTGGGGTGGTCCTCATCAATTCCAACGCCGGCACCCGCGATGGAGATGATTCTTTTGCAGCCATGCAGTCCTATGCAAAAGCACAGGGGTACAACTGGTACTATGCCCTTGACCAGGGAACCGAACTGGCGAATGCTTTTGATGCCCGGCGTACGCCTGAGGTCTTTCTTTTTGATCAGAAAGGCATCCTGGTATATAAAGGGGCGATTGATGACAATCCGGGCGACGAAGGCGGAGTGCAACGCGCCCATTGCCGGGAAGCCATTACAGAAATGCTTAGCGGGAAAGCGGTATCTGTTACCAGCACCCGTGCGGTAGGCTGCGGCATCAAGCGGAAAGCATAAGTTATTGCCCGGTCAGCGCTTTGAGTTCCTCTTCCAGCCGGCTTTTTTCAATACTGTCTTCCACGAATTTCCGGTAGCCTGTTTTCCTGTTCAGGAACAGGGTGGCCGGCAGGGCACCAGACCATGAAGCATCGATTTTCGGGACAAAAACATCTGCGTTCGATTCATCCAGGAACACTACGGGCGCAGTAAAACGGTGCTTTTTGACAAAAGCTTCCAGCCGCGCAGGATACAACTCGGGCAGGTCCAGGCTGACCAGCACAAGTTTCACCCCCTGCGTTTTATATTTTTGGGCCAGCTCCTGGAAATATGGAATTTCTTTCAGGCAGGGGGCGCAGAAGGTTGCCCAGAAATTGACCACTACAGGTCCTTCCGTCTCCTGCAGGAATGCTTCGAGCTGGCTGATCTTCCATTTTTGGACGGTTTGGGCTCCGGCTGTTCCGGACCAAAACATTAATATGGCTATGACAATGAATTTACTGATCCTGTTCATATAGTCCCCATTCATTACTTAATAAGCGGTATTGTGTTCCCTCCAGTTTCCTCGTGGCATAATGTCCTGCGCGCTCTTTCTGACGGTAGGCCTCGTACAGGGTGACGGCACAGGCCACACTGATGTTGAGCGACTGGATCATGCCTACCTGAGGGATCAGGAAATTACCGTCCGCCTCCGCCAGCAACTCCGGTGATACTCCCGAATGCTCGTTGCCAAATACGAGGGCCAGGCGTTGGGTAAAGTCTACCTCAAATAAACTTACGGATTTGGCGGATAAATGGGTTGTTAAAACACGGTCGTAGCGGCTGCGTACCGCCGATAAACATTCCTCGAGGTTGTCGAACTGGTGGACCGTAAGCCATTTGTGCGCGCTGCTGCTGCTGCGGGGTCCCCATTTCTGGTGCCGGGGCACCCGGTTGGTCAGTACGAAAATTTCCTGCACCCCAACGGCATCGCAGCTGCGCATGACGGCCGATATGTTGTGCGGGTCAAAAACATTCTCCAGGATGAGGGTCAGATCGTTCTGCCTGTGGGACAATACCCGCTCGATTTTTGCTTTCCGTTCCGGGGTCATGCGTGCAAAGTAGTCAGAATAAATCTTCTTTAAATCATTTCCGATTTCTTCTTACATTTGCAGCCCTCGATGGTAAATTGGTTTTACTTTCGGGTACCATTCGGGAAGTGGCGCAGCCCGGTAGCGCATCCCGCCTGTGGCGGGAGGGTCGCAGTCCAGAAGCCATGAAATGTTTTGTATACGTGCTCTTTAGTGGAAGCCTGAATAAATATTATTGCGGGTGCACGGAAGATGTTGAAAAGAGAATAACAGAGCACAATTCAGGAAAAGGAAATTTTACGTCAAAGGGCATACCCTGGCGTTTGATAAAAAAACTAGAGCTTGCTTCCAGACCGGAAGCCATGCAGCTAGAGCGAAAGATCAAAAAACGTGGAATCAAGCGTTTTTTACAGGATCTGGAGCAAAGTTCGGGAAGTGGCGCAGCCCGGTAGCGCACTTGTATGGGGTGCAAGGGGTCGCTGGTTCGAATCCAGTCTTCCCGACCCGGTCCGCCTGAAGCGCTTCAGGCCTTTAGGCGGACCTTCTTTTTCACCGGTTTCTATCAGTCCTTACCGGCTGATTTCGGGATGTAGCGCAGCCCGGTAGCGCACTACGTTCGGGACGTAGGGGTCGCTGGTTCGAATCCAGTCATCCCGACAAAAAAGCAACTTATCCTTAAG
>DATAGL010000842.1:0-6211 GCA_036263755.1 Chitinophagaceae bacterium
TGTCGGGCAATGCCTCGATAGCCGGTTACGTAAAGGATGCCGCCACCGGGGAGCCGATCACGGGGGCTGTCGTATCGGTGGACAGTCCTTTCCTGGCGGTTCAGACCGATCGCTTCGGCTATTATTCGGTGCAGATTCCCCGCGGCCGGCGCAACCTGACCGTATCTTTTGCGGGTATGAAGGAAGGCAAGCGGCAGCTGATGGTATATGCCGATGGAAAGCTGGACGTGGAGCTGGTGTCGGAAGTGCCCACCCTGCGCACCGTGGTGGTGATGTCGGAGCGGCAGTCGCACGTGCGCGCCCCGCAGATGGGAGTGGAGCGGCTGAACATCCGCACCGTAAAGCAGATCCCGGCCATTATGGGAGAGGCCGACGTATTGCGGGTAGTGCTTTCGCTGCCGGGCGTGACCTCGGTGGGTGAGGGCAGTACGGGGATGAACGTACGCGGCGGTTCCGCCGACCAGAACCTGATCCTGTTCAATGATGCCACCATCTACAATCCTTCTCACCTGTTCGGTTTTTTCACGGCATTCAATCCCGATGTGATCAAGTCGGTGGAACTCTATAAAAGCTCCATTCCCGAGCGGTATGGCGGCCGGCTTTCTTCCGTGCTGGAGGTAAACGGCCGCGAAGGCAATGCGAAAAAGTTCAGCGGGTCGGGCGGTATCGGGCTGCTCACCAGCAAGCTCACGCTTGAGGGGCCCATTGTCAAGGACAAGGCAACGTTTATCATGGGCGGCCGCACCACCTATTCCAACTGGCTGCTGGCGCAGCTGCCGGACCGCAGCTACCGCAACAGCCGCGCCTCCTTTTTCGACGGCAATGCCCAGATCACGCTGACCCCCACAGCGAAAGACCAGATCTATCTTTCGGGTTACATGAGCGGCGACCGCTTCCGGTTCAATGACGATACCACGTACCAGTACGGCAACCGCAACTTCTATGCGAAATGGAAGCACACGTTCCATAACCGCCTTTCCGGTGTGGTAACCGCCGGCACAGATGATTACCGGTACGAGATGGGCAGCCGCAAGCTGGATGTGAATGCGTTCCGCTCCGAATTCTCCATCCGCCAGCTGACCGGCCGCGCCGAGTTTACCTATACCGGTTTGGCCCGCCACGAAATCAACATAGGGGCCCACACCATCCGGTACCGGCTGAACCCCGGCACTTACCTGCCGGACGCTCCCGGCTCCCTGGTGACGCCCGACCGGCTGCAGCAGGAGCAGGGCCAGGAATCTGCCCTGTACCTGGGCGACCGCATTCAGCTGGGAGATCGCCTGAGCCTGCAGGCCGGCCTGCGCTACTCGATGTTCCAGTACCTGGGCCCGCAGCGGGTGCTCCGCTATGCCCCGGGCGTGCCGAAAGAAGCCGCATCCGTGCTGGACTCCATTGCTTACGGCAAAGGGTCTACCATCAGCACCTATCATGGACCGGAGTACCGGGCTTCCCTTCGCTACAGCCTGTCGGATTCCTCCTCGGTGAAGTTCAGCTTTAACACCCTGCGTCAGTACATACATATGCTGTCCAATACCCTGGCCATCGCACCTACCGATACCTGGAAGCTGAGTGATGGCAACATCCGCCCGCAAAGCGGGTACCAGGTGTCTGCTGGTTACTACCGTACGTTCAGCCGCGGAGGCGTGGAAGCATCCGTGGAGGTTTATTTCAAGCGGGGCCGTAATTTCCTTGATTACAAGAGCGGAGCCCAGCTGACCATGAACCATTTCATCGAGCGCGATGTGATCAGTACGCGCGGCCGGGCATACGGTGGTGAGCTGATGCTGCGGAAAATGATGGGTAAACTGAACGGGTGGGTATCCTATACCTACTCGCGCACCTGGCTGCAGGACAATGACCCGCTAAGCCGGGCCCCGGTGAACAAGGGGCGCTGGTACCCTGCTTCTTACGACAAGCCGCACACGCTGAACTTTATCGGCAACTTCCGGTTCTCGCACCGCCTTTCAGCCTCCATGAACGTGGTGTACAGCTCGGGCCGTCCGGTTACCCTGCCCATTGCCATGTTCCGCATGGCCGGGGCGCAGCGTGTGTATTACTCCGACCGGAATGCCTACCGGATACCGGATTATTTCCGTACCGACTTCTCCCTGAATATAGAAGGCAACCACAAGATCAAAAAACTGAAGCACAGCTCCTGGTCGCTGGGTGTGTACAACATGCTGGCCCGGCAGAATGTGTACACCGTTTATTTCGTGCAGGAGGCCAGCAGGATCAAAGGCTACAAGCTTTCCATCTTCGGTACGGCCATTCCTTTCATCACCTATAATTTCCGATTCTGATGTATAAATTGCTTTACCCCTTCACCCTGGTACTTGCCGTACTGCTGTATGAAGGTTGCCGCAAGCCCTACCTGCCCGAAGCGATCGCCGAAGCGCCGAGCATCTTGGTCGTGGAAGGCATGATCAACGGGAACGCCGGCGGGGTAACCCGGGTGGAGCTCACCCGGTCGGTCCGCCTCAGCGATGAAAACGAAACAGCACCGGAAACCGCTGCACAGGTATCCATCGAAGAGGAGAACGGGGGCCGTCACATGCTGATGCAGGTGCAGGCTGGCGTGTATGAAAGCCTGCCCCTGACCCTGGCCCAGGGAAAAAAGTACCGGTTGCAGATCCGTACAGGTGACGGCACCGAGTACCTGTCGGAGTACGTGCCCATGCTGCACTCACCCGAGATCGACAGCATATCCTACGCAATTGAAGAAAACGACCTGGTGGTGATGGCCAATACCCACGACCCGGACAATAATACCCGCTACTACCGCTGGTCGTACGGGGAAACCTGGGAATACCACGGGCCCTACCTCGGGCACCTGGAATACCGCAATGGCCAGGTAGTGATGCGGCCTCTTAACGAGTTCCAGCAGATCTGCTACAGTTCGCAGCCCTCTGCCTCCATCCTGCTGGGCTCCTCCACCAAACTCAGTGAGGATGTCATCAAGGCCGCGGAGCTGACCATCATTCCCCGCGATGATGTAAAGCTGAGCGTGCGCTACAGCATGCTGGTGCGGCAGCAGGCACTGACCAAGGAGGCTTACGAATTCTGGCAGATCCTCAAGAAAACAAGCGAGCAGCAGGGCGGGCTTTTTGATATGCAGCCGGCCGAGCTTCCGAGTAATTTTACCTGTGTGACGCGGCCGGAGGAACCGGTCATTGGCTACCTTACCGCATCCACCTTTTCAGAAAAACGGGTATTTATTACACGGGCCCAGGCACTGGGTACCTTCGTCTACCGCCAGCTATGTGATGAGAAGGTGATTCCGCAGATCCAGGACTCTATCGACTTTTACCTCCGGCCACCAACTTCCTTTGCCCCGGCGTATTTTATTACCGGCGGGGGACTGGCCATTGCCCAGAGCAGTTGCGTCAACTGTACGGAACTGGGCGGAACAAATGTGAAGCCGGATTTCTGGTAAGGGGAATGGCGATGGGCAAATGTCCAGGTGTGCGGATGTGCACATGTGATGGAAGAACAATATTTATCAGTTGGGGATGATCGTCAATCGTAAATGGAGGTTGGAAGCATCCCTCCATCCGGCATCCGGAAATTGTATAAAACCACTGCAGCCGATGCGGTGCCAAACAATAAGAATATTCATGCAGAAGCTATTTTTAATTGTAGTGTACCTGGTGGCGGTAAATGTCCTGTATGCGCAGGCCGGTAACGAAACGCAAGTAACGGAAAAGCTGTTCGTGCATTCCGACAAAACGACCTACCTCACCGGTGAAACCGTCTGGCTCAGCCTGTACCTGACCGATGCCGCCACGGGACAGCCGGCTTCCTTCAGTAAAGTCACGTACGTGGAACTGGTCGGCCCGGACGGCCGGGCAGCCCTGCAGGCCAAATGCGAAATGGCGGAAGGCAGGGGCAGCGGCTCCCTTCTGCTGCCTTCCTTTCTGCCCTCCGGGGCCTATGTGCTGCGGGCCTATACCCGCTGGATGCTTACCCGCCCCCAGGATTACTTTGAAAAGGAAGTGGTGGTGCTCAACCCTGCCCGCAAGCCCGACTGGGCACCTGCAGAAATTGCCCAGCATGCCCAGTTGCAGTTCTTTCCGGAAGGCGGCGACCTGGTGGCAGGGATTGCTTCCAAAGTAGGATTCCGGATCACCGGTCCCGACTTCCGGGGCACGGACGGTAGCGGAGGGCTGGTAGACGATCAGGGTGATACGGTGGCGCGCTTTCAGTCGCACCGGTTCGGCATGGGGCATTTTATATTCCAGCCTGCACCGGGCCGCACCTACCGGGCCTGGCTCAGTGCTCCCGGGTACAATAAAAGCTGGCATGAAGTACCGGCCGCCCGGCCGCAGGGATTCGTTCTGAAAGTTACCGGCGGACAGGGCGGGCCTGTAAGAGCCACGCTGCACAACCCCGGTGCTTCGGGGCCGGTTTACCTGCTCCTGCAGCAGAACAACCGGTTGCTGGCTGCCGGAACGGGCAACCTGGTGAACGGAACTGCCGTGGTGGAATGGCCCGCAGCCCAACTGCCGGATGGCCTCGTACAGGTGACGGCCCTGGACGGGGCGCGGGTGCCGGTGGCCGAACGGCTGCTGTTCCGTTACCCCCGGAAAAGCCTCTCCGCCCGGATCGAGATCGGGCAGCCGCAGATCGGCATCCGCGGCGCGCAGGAAATCCGGCTGCGGACGGCCGACCAGCAGGACTCGGCCCGTGCTGCTTCGCTTTCGCTTTCCGTTTTCCGTCTGGACAGCATAGGGCCTTTTTCAGAAGAAAATATGGCAACGCATCTCTGGCTGAGCTCCGGCCTGACCGGGCCGGTGGAGAAGCCGGGCTTTTATTTCAGTGAAGCCGGGCGCGGCGATACACTGGCGCTCGAGCATTTGCTGCTGGTGCAGGGCTGGCGCCGATTCGATGCAGCGGCGGGTGCCGGGAAACCGGTGCTCGCTGCTGTCCCGGAATACGAAGGACACATCATCGCCGCCCGGATGACGGAGCGCAGGACCGGGCGCCCCGCAGCAGGGAAGAGTGCCTGGCTGTCGGCCCAGGGGCAGCCCTGGGTACTGAACCGCGCTGCCGCCGACAGTAACGGATACCTGTATTTTCCGGTAAAAGAGCTGCATGGTGCCACGGAACTGGTCCTGTTCACAGATGATACCGATAGTTCCCTGGCTCTGGAATACCTGTCGCCTTTCTCGGAAGCAACACCCCGGCTGAAGCCTTTACCCCTGCGGCCGGAAGTGTTCTCCCGGGCGGCTCTGGCGCGCCGCGCGGAAAGCACCGGCATCGGCCAGGCATATACCGGTTCGCCGGTGTACACGCTGGACCATCCCCTGGATACGGCCGCCTTTTTCGGCACGCCCGACCGTTCCTACCTGCTGGATGATTATACCCGTTTCCGCACAATGGATGAAGTACTGCAGGAATATGTCTCCGAGGTACGGGGCCGGCGCCACAGCGGTAAAGCCACTCTTTCGGTATTCAATATACCTTACCGGCAGTATTTCGAAGGCACGCCCCTGGTGCTGGTGGATGGCGTACCCGTATTCAATATGAACCAGGTAATGGACCTCGACCCCCTGAAGATCCGGAAGCTGGATGTACTGGGGCGTAAAGCCTATTTCAAGAATGCTACCCTTCCCGGTGTCATCAGCATCAGCTCTTACCTCGGCGACCTGGGCGGACTTACCCTCGACCCGCGCGCCCTGGTGGTTTCGTACGAAGGCCTGCAGCTGCAGCGCCAGTTTGTCCAGCCGGACTACAGCACCCCGGAAAGCCGCGCTGCCCGCCGCCCGGATTTCCGACATACCCTGTACTGGAATCCGGACCTGCGCACGGGCGCCGACGGACAGGGCCGCTTCACGGTGTATGGCTCTGACCTCCCCGGCCGCTACGCCGTCGTGGTGCACGGCCTTACCGGGGAAGGACACGCGGGAAGCGCGGTGGGGTATTTTGAGGTGAAATAGGAACGATGTACGATGTGCGATGTGCGCTTATCAGTGGCCGGGGGTGTTACTCGGTATTTGTGCGGCACTTCATTGAACATTGCTCACTGAACATTGAATATTGCATATTCTCTTCCATGACCACCAGTGGAAAGATGATAAATGCGCATAAGCCACCACCTTCAGGGATTTCGTTACCGGAGAAAAGGTTTCACGCGTGCGGGGAATTCAGTACATTCATCGCTGATAATTGCACTTGAGTGGTATCCCTTAAAGACATTGCCCGGCTCGTGGGG
>DATAGL010000843.1:0-8211 GCA_036263755.1 Chitinophagaceae bacterium
CACATCGGCGATATGAATGCCGATCTCGTAATTGCCGTTTTTCAGCAGGCGGATGGACAGGGCATCATCAAAATCACGGGCATCGACCGGGTCGATGGTAAAGGTCAGGGTTCCCCGGAAATCGCGCCGGGCGGCTACGTCTTTTTCCGTGATTTCTTCCGGGATGCGGGCCGCCACTTCCATGGCTTCTTCCGGGAACTCCAGCGGAAAACCGTTTTCCAGCAGGATTTCTTTCATGGCCAGGTCGTTCGGGTCTTCATTCAGGATAGTGACCACCTCGCCTACCGGGCGCTTTCCCGAGCCGATCTCCCATTCCGAGATCCGCACCACCACCCGGTGCTCGTCGGTGGCGCCGTTAAACTTTTGCTGGGGGATGTAAATATCGGGCATCTTCTTGTCGGAATCGGCCACGAAAAAAGCAAAGCCTTTGTTCATCTGCAGGCGGCCGATGAATTCCGATTGTTTCCGTTCCAGTACGTCGGTGACCACGCCCTGCGCCCGCTTGCCGCTTGGCTGAGCGCTCACGCGCACCCGGACCGTATCGCCATGCAGGGCCGTATTGAAGTCATTGGGCCGGACCAGGATGTCGGTTTCCAGCTCCGGTACAACTACGAAGGCCATACCCGAACGCGTAATCTCAATTCTTCCGGTATACTCCGTTCCATGGCCTTCGCCGCCTCGTTTTTGTCCTCTTTTTTTCGTGTTTTTCCGTCCCATGTATTATGCCACTGGTTTGGTGAATTCGGTGATGAACCGGGTGACGCGCTCGGTAAAAACCGGTCCTTCATCGAACAGAAACTTGTGTTCAATCGGTAGTACATAAAAAGGCATGCCATTTATCTCCTGCTCGAACTTCACCAGCCGCATAGCGTCTTTCTCGGTAGTGAGGATCAGCTTTTTCTCGGCCTGGATCGAAGCAAAGCGGTTGCGGATGTCTTTCCAGTCGTCGATGGTAAAGATATGATGGTCGCTGTATTGCATCAGGTAATAGGTCTGGATCCGCTCTTCCAGGTGTTTTTTCAGTGGCCGGGGATTGGCAATGCCGGTAACCAGCAGCACCTCGGTGCGCTCATCGATATACGTGAATCCCTGCTGGGTGATGTGATACGGTGACCCATAGACGATCGTGGTGAAGTACACCTGCTGATGGGGCAAGGGCCGAATCTCCCGGATGATGTCTGCCCGTTCCTTGGCGGGAAGGTCGGCCGGGCATTTCGTCACAACGATGATATGGGCCCGCTTATAGCTGCTGACGCTGTCGCGCAGGTCGCCGGTAGGCAGGAAGAAATCCCGGGTAAACAGGTTGCCGTGATCCGTCAGCAGGATGTTCAGCCCGGCCGCCACGCTCCGGTGCTGGTAGGCATCATCCAGCAGGATCACTTCGGTGTCGGGCCGGTCGTGCAGCAGCTGGGGAATGGCCACGATGCGCTCCTCGCCTACCGCCACCGGTACGTCCGGGAACTTTCGGTGAAACTGCATCGGTTCGTCGCCGATCTCCAGGGCAGTGGATTTGGAATGGGCCAGTGCATAGCCGGAGGTCTTGCGTTTGTAGCCGCGGCTCAAGGTGGCCACACGGAAGCGGTTCTTCAGGTGCAGTACCAGGTATTCCACCATCGGCGATTTTCCGGTACCGCCCACCGACAGGTTGCCCACGCAGATCAGGGGGAGGCCGAAGGTGGCCGACTTCATCACCTCACGGTCGTACAGCCAGTTGCGCATGCGCACAATAGCCCCGTACAGCACGGCGAAGGGCAGCAGCAGGATGCGGAACGACTTTAAAAAAACATCAGAAAACATACGTCTTTTGGGGACAGATACAAAAGTCTAAAGGTACGTCAAATTCGTGCGCATCATCGATGCGGTCCACCGGCTCAAAATACGACAGGCCTACTTTCAGGCAATCGGGCCGGCATTGCTGCAGGAAGCGGTCGTAATAGCCCTTTCCGTATCCCACCCGGTTCCCGCTCCGGTCGCAGATGATCATCGGCACAAGCACAAGATCCAGGGCTTCAGGAAGAACCGTCTGCCCTTCCTCCGGCTCGGGAATGCCGTACGGGTTCGGCCGGAACGATTCCGGTTCGGCCACCAGGGCATCCATTCCGTATTGACTTGCATGGGTACGCGGATAGGCGATCTCCAGGCCGGGGTGCCGGAAACGCAGGTAATCGGTCAGGATAAATGTGTTGATCTCCCCCTTGTCATCGGCGGGGTAATAGCTCAGTACCGTTTGCAGGAAAGGCAGTTCCAGCTGCTGGAACTGGATCAGCAAAAGATCATCGAATTTCATCCGCTGCCCTTCGGACAGGCCGAGCCGCTGGGCACGGAACAGCCGGCGTGCTTCTTTTTTCAGCATGGCTATTCCGTGGTGGCAAATGAATTGACGAAAACGGAGAACAGCGTGGTTCCGTAATTCCGGACAAGGCGGAAATAAGGCGTTTGCTCGTAATGGTTACGTGGGGTGTGTTCCAGCACGAACCAGCCTGAAGGCCGCAACAGTTTGCGCTCAAAAATTAGCCGCGGCAGGTCGTCGATGGTTTGCAGCGCATAAGGAGGACCCGCAAAAATAAAATCGAATTGCTCGGTGCACTGCTGGATAAAGCGGAACACATCGGACCGCACTACTTTCAGGTTTTCAATCTTCAGCTCGGCGGCTGTTTTCTTGATGAACGCATGCATCTGGACGTCCTTTTCCACGATGGTCAGGTCGGAGGCGCCGCGGGAAGCCAGCTCATAGGAAATACTGCCGGTTCCGCCAAACAGGTCGAGGGTCTTCATGCCCTCAAATTCCAGGTTGTTCTGCAGGATGTTGAACAATCCTTCCTTTGCAATATCGGTGGTGGGGCGGGTGTAAGGCATCTGTGAAGGCGGATGAATGCGCCGTCCGCCCAGGTTACCGCTTATAATACGCATGCCGCAAGGTTATACAGTGAAGCGAAATAATGCTGTGGGTGCGCCGTATCGTCCAGGCCTACGGAGACCGGCTTGGAAAAATGCAGGTTGCCGAAATACTGGCGGAGGTCACGGTACAGGGCCGAGTCTTCGGCCACCAGCCCGGAAAGAATAAGCAGCACATCGCCCTGCGGAAGCTGGAACTCGTAACAGATCTTCAGCAGGAAATAAACCACGTCCAGCGAAGTGGCATACGCATAGGTTTGCACCAGTTCGAGCCGGCCGCCTTTGCGAACCACCACCCGGATTTCTCCGGGCCCGACATGAACGGAAACCTGGTCTTCCGCCACAAATCCGTTATATATTTTCAACGGGGGCGTATAGGCATGAAAATATTCCGCCTGCGGATAGAGATGCGATACGCCTTCATAAACGGCCAGGGGGAGGTAGTAGATATTCATCAGCTGCCATTCCGGTACGGTATCGTACAGCTGCTTGCCGTCGGCCGAGAACAGCGGATCGGCGGCGGCTACGGAATGGAAGTATTTATGGGGCACGAGGGTCGATTGCGGAAAGGCGGAACAGATCACTACCCGGTCGAACCGGCTTCCCGGGAAGGAAAGCACTTCCACCAGCTCTTCCGCGGGAATGGAAGGACCGTCCCAGCCCACCATGCGCAGCCCGGAAACATTCTGGCTTCCTTCAGGTATTTGGGCTACGGTACAATATTGTTGCCCCAATTCTGCCAGCAGCAACCCGCTGGCCTGCTCCATAGTGCCGATGCTAAAGAGATTTTTCACAAACGCCGGTTAAGGCTGCAAAGTACTCAATTCAACACAATTACCGGCCCGGTTTCACCGGCTGCCCTTCTTAATTTTGCGCATGGCAGCCCCTTTACAAGTTCATGTCTCCTACCGCCAGATCATCCGCATTGCAGCGCCGATCAGCCTGGCCCTGCTGGTGCCGCAACTGAACTTTATTATCAACAACGTATTCCTCGGACATTACAGCGGGGAAGCCCTGGCAACGGCCAGTATAACAGGGGTGTACTACCTTGTCTTTTCCAGCATCGGTTATGGCCTGAACAATGGTCTTCAGATATTGATCGCCCGGAAGGCAGGGGAAAACAACCCGGATGAGATCGGGCGCCTCTTTACCCAGGGCATCCTGATTGCCGGGGGCATCGCCCTGCTGGGCATCCTGCTCACGTATACGGTGGCGCCGGCGATCCTGCGGGGGAGCCTGCATTCGCCCGAAGTGGCCGAGGCATCCATTCGTTTCCTCAACATCCGGATCTGGGGACTCCCCTTCCTGTTCATCTACCAGATGCGGAACGCACTGCTTGTCGGAACGAACCAAAGCCGGTACCTCGTTGCCGGCACCCTTGCCGAAACGGCTGCCAATGTGCTGTTCGACTACCTGTTTATATTCGGCGCTTACGGTTTCCCGGCCCTCGGGTTCAACGGGGCCGCCTATGCTTCCATCCTGGCAGAGTTTATCGGCATGTTCGTCATCTTTCTCGTCATCCGGGCAAAGGGCATTACCCGCCGCTTTTCGCTGTTCCGGTCCTTTACGGTGGACAAAGCCCGTGTGCGTTCGATCCTCAATATCTCGGCACCGCTTATTTTCCAGCATGGCATCAGCGTGGTTTCCTGGGTGTTTTTTTATATCCTGGTCGAGCACCACGGCACTACCGCTTCGGCTGTTTCCAATACCATGCGGAACATCTTCGGCTTTTTCGGGGTATTCATATGGGCCTTTGCCGCTACCACCAACAGCATGGTCAGCAACGTGATCGGGCAGGGAAGAGCGGACGAGGTAATACAGCTGGTGGGCAAAATCATCCGGCTGAGCTTTGGCCTGGCCCTGGTGATCTTCGTCCTGCTGAACGCGGTACCGGAATGGTACCTCTCCATTTACGGGCAGGAAGGGGAATTCATCCGGACCGGGGTACCTGTGCTCCGCGTGGTGTCCGTGGGCATGCTCCTGATGTCTTTTGCCACGGTATGGCTGAATGCTGTTACGGGAACAGGAAAAAGCCGGGTCACCTTTCTCATTGAGCTGGTCACCATTATCCTGTACTCGGTTTATGTATATGCCGTACTGGAGTGGCAGCACCTGTCTATTGTATGGGGCTGGATGTCGGAATGGCTGTACTGGCTGCTGCTTTTCAGCCTGTCGTACTGGTACCTGCGCAAAGGAAAGTGGAAGCCGGTCAGGGAAGAGGAGCCGGGTCTTCAAACGAAACGCCGATAGACCCGGTGAAGCCGGTAATCGGCGGATGCACTTTTTTGATGGAAACGGAAACCTGACTGATCTTAGGGAACGTCTCTCTTAGTCGCGCAGCGAGCTGCATCGCACAGGTCTCCAGCAGGCCTTTCCGGCCCGAGAGCGTTTCGGAAGCCAGCCTAAAGACTTCCACATAGTTGACGGTTTCCTCGATCGAATGGATCTCGTCCGTTGGCGCGGGAAAGGTGAGGCGGACATCCACTTCAAATTCGTTCCCGATGATGGCTTCTTCGGCATACAGGCCATGCCCGGCAAAAAACCGCATGGCTTTAAGATCGATGGTGAACTGGCCGGGCATGACGATACACTATTTTAAACCTGCTTCCTGTACGATCAGTGCAGGCCTTTTTCGGAAAGATAACGTTCGGCATCCAGGGCTGCCATACAGCCGCTGCCGGCGGCAGTAATGGCCTGGCGGTACATTTTATCCTGTACATCGCCCGCGGCAAATACACCTTCCACGGAAGTCCGGGCGGTACCCGGGATCGTTTTGATATACCCCGCTTCGTCCATATCCAGCCAGCCTTTGAAGATGTCGGAATTCGGCTGGTGCCCGATGGCCACAAAGAAGCCCTTGACCGGAATGGTGGTCAGCTCGTTCGTCTGGTTGTTGCGTACCTGCACGGCTTCCACGCTTTTATCGCCCAGGATTTCTTCCGTTTCGGTGTTCCAGTACATTTGGATATTGGCGGCCTGGAGCACGCGGTCCTGCATAACCTTGCTGGCCCGCATTTCGCCGCGGCGTACGAACATATGCACCGTGGAACAGAGCTTGGAAAGATAAAGTGCTTCTTCAGCTGCCGTATCGCCGGCGCCGACGATCGCCACTTCCTTGCCGCGAAAGAAAAAGCCGTCGCAGACCGCACAGGCCGAAACGCCGTACCCGTTCAGCCGCTGCTCGCTTTCAATGCCCAGCCATTTGGCCGAGGCGCCCGTGGCAATGATGATGGAATGCGCCAGCAGTTCCTTTTCCTCATCGATCTCCACGCGGAAGGGCCGTACGGAAAGATCCACCTTGGTGGCCAGTCCGTAGCGCAAGTCGGCGCCCATGCGGCTGGCCTGCTTTTCAAAATGGATCATGAGTTCCGGACCCTGGATTCCTTCTGGAAAGCCGGGGTAGTTTTCCACTTCCGTGGTGATGGTGAGCTGGCCGCCGGGCTGAATGCCCTGGTAAAGCACGGGTTTCATATTGGCGCGGGCCGCATAAATAGCCGCCGTGTAACCGGCAGGCCCCGACCCGATAATGAGGCAATTGATGGTTTCTACTGTTGTTGGTTCCATTCTATCAGTTACAATCTTTACACGAAATTAGAAGTAAATGCAACACCGCATTTGTTAAGAAATGCACACTACTCCGGGATAACAATGGTGTGGTACTGGGTGGCATAGCCCCCGAAATAGCCGAGGGCATCGCCCTTGATATTGCTCATCACCTTTACCGGAGAGGAAAACGGGTTGCCCACGGAAGCATAGGTATACTCCATGGTTCGCCAGAAGTCAAACGTGGCCTTATCGATGTTGCTCAGCTTGAAGGTTATCGTATCCCCTTTGAGATAAAACCGCTCTTCCTCGTCCCGCTCCGCGTTGCGGTCCACGCCCGGATCCACCTGGATCTCGTACGTTTTGCCGTCGATCACCTGGTCGTCGTAGGCGGAAGTCAGCGCCGGCAGGAAACGGCCCCCGTTGCGCCGGGTGAAATACCGGATGTAATCGCCCAGTCCCGGCTTGTCGGTCACGCGTACCAGCACCACGGCCTGGTTGCTATCGGAGGAACCCGGCGCCTGGCGCCAGAAAACCGAATCCACTTTTTTGGTGATATCCGGTATGGTGGTGGTGGCCGTATATTCTGCTCCCCCGCTGACGATCCGCAGCGTATAGGCACTTTTCAGCGCGCCCCGGAAAGCACCGGCGCCGGCCGCCGTATCGGCCGAGTAAAAGTTGACCGAGAAACCGTTTCCTGCCGGGATGCTGTATTCACGCAGCCGCTGGGTACGGGTCCCATCCGACACATACACTTCCGCGCCGCGCACCTGGCTGGCGGCCAGCAGCTCGGGGGTGAGGGTGGAAAAATAGTTCAGCGAGCGGGAAAGAAAGACCAGCGGATAAGCGTCGTTTTCAATGGTGGCTTCCACCACCAGCTTAGGGGGCTGCTCATCGAGATCGAAGTCCACTACCTTTTCACAGCCGGTGATGCACAGCAGGCCGAAAAGAAGGGACGGGAGTAGGTAATTTTTCATGACCGGTGCAAAGGTAAAACAAAACAGCCCTGATCCGAAGACCAGGGCTGCTACTAAACCCATCGATGCGTTTAGGGGTATTATCCCAGGTAAGCTTTCAGTGCATTGCTGTAGCGGGCTTTCTGCAGGCGCTTGATGGCCCGCTCCTTGATCTGGCGGATACGCTCCTTTGTCAGGTCGTATTTCTGGCCGATCTGCTCGATTGTCGTTCCGTTCTCGCCGTCGAGACCGAAATAGGCATTCACGATCTCGGCTTCGCGCGGGCTGAGGGATTTCAGCACCCGGCGGATCTCCGCGCGGAGCGAATCCTTCATCACGTCGTCGTCTGTATCGTCGCTGCCTTCCAGGAGGTCACCCATGGCCACGTCCTCGGCTTCATGCACCGGGGCATCCAGCGAAGTGTGGCGGGTATTGCTCTGGAAGATATTGTTGATCTCGGTTTCGCTCATTTCCAGGATTTCTGCCAGCTCTTCCGTGCTCGGTTCCCGCTCGTGTTCCTGCTCGAAGGCCATATACGCCTTGTTTGCTTTATTATAGGTACCGATCTTGTTCTGGGGAAGGCGCACCAGGCGTCCCTGCTCGGCCAGGGCCTGCAGGATGGACTGGCGAATCCACCATACGGCGTAGGAAATGAACTTGAAGCCTTTGGTTTCGTCGAAACGCTGAGCAGCTTTGATGAGGCCAAGGTTACCCTCATTGATCAGGTCACTCAAAGACAAGCCCTGGTGCTGATATTGCTTGGCTACCGAAACCACGAAACGGAGGTTAGCCTGCACTAACTTATCCAAAGCCCGCT
>DATAGL010000844.1:0-6908 GCA_036263755.1 Chitinophagaceae bacterium
ATCATCGCCGTGGGCCGCAGGCCGCTCTCTTCAAAAAAAGCGACAATGTCCTTGCGGGCCTCCGGCTTGAGGATGCGCCCCACCACGTACTTTTCGCCTTCCAGGTCGGGCTGGATCTTCGGGTTCTCTAGGTAGATCTTCTTTTCGCGTTCGAGGAACAGCAGCCCGACATAGGCGGCACCGAGGTCGCCCGATACGCAGAGCAGGTCGCCCTTGCGCGCGGTATCGCGCCGTACGAACAGGTCGGGTGACACTTCGCCGATAGCCGTACAGGAAATAACGAAACCCACCTGCGAAGAGGTAGTGTCGCCCCCGATGAGGTCCACGCCGTACTGTTCGCAGGCGGCGTACACGCCTTCATAGAAGTCTTCCAGCGCTTCCAGGGAGAAGCGGTTGGAAAAGGCCAGTCCCAGCGTGATCTGGGTCGGCACGGCGTTCATGGCGTAGATGTCGCTGATGTTGACCACCACGGTCTTGTAGCCCAGGTGCTTCAGCGGCGTATACATCAGGTCGAAATGCACTCCTTCGATCAGCAGGTCGTTGGTGATCACGGTCTGCTTGCCGTAATGATCGATCACGGCGGCGTCGTCGCCCACCCCTACGATCGTGGAGGCGTTCTGGAGCTCGATGTTCTTGGTCAGGTGCTCGATCAGGCCGAATTCGCCGAGGGAGCTGATTTCTGTTCTTTCACTCATTCGATGTACGATTTACGATGTACGATGTACGGTGCGCCGCACCGCGTTGATCGTGGCCACAATAATTTTCAGGAGCGTTTCCGCTTCAGATATCAGTTCTTTCAGTTCTGTGGATTTCCTAGAATTGAACTCAAGAAGCAATTCCAGGAAAAACTGACTTTCATCCAATTCCTCTTCTACGATTTTCAGCTTGTTGATAAAATCCGCCCTTGATTTTGCCCTTCTGGCTGCCCTGTAATTAGCTCCTACCGAACTGCTGCTGCGTACAAGCTGTGCACAATAGGCACGGTTGATGTTGCTTTGGTTAAGTTCCTGAATTAACCTCGCGGTCTTAATGGCAAATAATTTAGTACGGCCTTTCAACTCTTCCGATGTCATAACGCATTTTCCAAAAAATACATCGTACATCGTACACCGTACATGGGCAAAACCACCCTGTTATTGGGGAACATCATCATGGATCCACCTTACCAGCTCATCGTGAATGATCCCGTTGGTGGCCACGATGCCCGGCTGGTACGGCGAATAGTTTTCACCCTGCAGGTTGGTCACGCGCCCGCCCGCTTCTTCCACGATGAGGAACCCGGCGGCGCTGTCCCAGGCCTGGAGCTTGTGCTCGTAAAAGCCGTCGAAGCGGCCCGCGGCCACCCAGCACAGGTCGATGGCGGCCGAGCCGAGCCTCCGTACGGGAACCCCCGCGCGGATGAGGCGGTCGAACACATCCAGCGGTCCGTTGGGCTGGTCCAGGTAGGTGTAGGGAAAGCCGGTGACGAGGCAGGCCGAGGCTACGTCCTGCTTGTCGCTGACGCGGATCGGCTTGTCGTTCAGGGTGGCGCCTTCACCGCGCTCGGCTACGAACAGCTCGTTCATGAACGGGTTGTACACCGCGCCCAGGATCATCTGGCCCTGGTGCTCGATGCCGATCGAAATGCAGCAGAGGGGAATGCGGTGCGCGAAATTCACGGTGCCGTCGATGGGGTCGATGATCCACTTGTATTCGGAGTCCTGCACGATGGCGCCCACTTCCTCGCTGAGGATGTAGTGGTTCGGGTACTCGCGCCGGATCACTTCGATGATCGCCTTTTCGGAGGCGTGGTCCACTTCCGTCACCAGGTTGTTGATCCCTTCCTTGTTGGAGATGGTGAAGCGCACGTCGTCATAGCTTCGTATGGTTTCGGCTGCCGCCTGTACGGCCTGCAGCAAATGGGTTTTAAGCATGCGCAAAGATAAGCGAACGCCCGTCCGTTTTCCCCTATATTTGACCGCTTCCGGCGTAAAAAACGGGTGCCCCTTTTGACCCTTTCGGTGATCATAGTGAATTACAATGTGCGTCCCTTCCTGCAGCTCTGCCTGTGCTCGCTGCGCCGGGCCACCCGTGCCGTGGACACAGAAGTGATCGTGGTGGACAACGGCTCCACCGACGGCAGCGTGGAGCACCTGGCCCCACTGTTTCCCGAAGTGCGCTTCCTCCGCACGGGGAACGGCGGCTTTGCCAGAGGATGCAACGAAGGACTGCGCACCGCCTCGGGCCGGTATGTGCTTTTCCTGAACCCCGACACCGTGGTGGCGGAAGACAGCCTGCTGACGGCGGTCCGCTTCCTGGAAGCGCATCCCGGTGCCGGTGGCCTGGGGGTACGGATGGTGGATGGCTGCGGGCGTTTCCTGCGCGAATCCAAGCGCTCCTTCCCGGCGCCGCTGACTTCCCTGTTCAAGCTCGGCGGACTGGCAGCCCTTTTCCCCCGCTCGCACCTGTTTGCGCGGTACCACCTCGGCCACCTCGACGACCGGAAGAACCACGCGGTGGACGTGCTGGCCGGCGCCTTCCTGCTGCTGCCGAAAAAAGTGCTCGACCAGGTGGGCTCGTTCGACGAACAGTTTTTTATGTACGGAGAGGATATTGACCTGAGCTACCGGGTGCAGCAGGCCGGTTACACCAATTATTACCTGGCCGATACGGCCATCATCCATTTCAAAGGAGAGAGTACAAAAAAGGGCAGCCTTAATTATGTCCGGCTCTTTTACCAGGCCATGTCCATCTTTGTCCGCAAGCACTACAGCGGTTCCCGGGCCGGCCTGTTCCGGGCCCTGCTCCAGGGAGCCATCTGGATGCGGGCCGCGCTGTCGGCCGGTGCCCTTCTTTTGCCGGGCCGCCGCCGGGCGCCGCTGCCCGAAACCACGCGCGTACTGGTGGCGGCAGGTCCCGAAGGGTATGCTTCGGTGCTCCGGTTCCTGAAGGTGCGCGGCAAAGAAACTACTGTTGCCGGCCGGCTGGAACCGGATGCGCTGGACACCCTTTCGGGCCCGGCCCGGGCGGCGCGGGCCACGGAGCTGCTTTTTGATACGGCTTCCGTACCCTTCAAAGAAATGATCCGGACAATGCAGGCGGAAACGGGCCTGCGTTACCGGTTCTTTACCGGCGACATGATCATCGGGTCCGATTCGTCGGAGAGCAGCGGGGAGGTGTTAGTTTAGGAATCAGGAATTGGGAATTAGGAGTTGGTGGTATATCCAGTACCAACACCGGTGCTGTTGCGCTGCTTCCTCTGTGCGAAATGTTAATCCTTTCCGCAGCCCGCCCGCTGATCCATTTACCGCTGTGCTTATCCGCGGTGATTCCTACCTTTACGGTTTGTAAGGGAAAACAGAATTCGTGCATGGCAAGTATTATTGATATCAAGATCCCTAAGACGATTGCTAAAGCTTTACGGCTCCCGGAGAACGATCCGCGGCGGCAACAGTTGCGGGTGCTGAAGAAGCTGCTCAAGAAGGCCCGCTTCACCGAGTTCGGGCAACATTACCGCTTCGACGACATCCTGCTCAGCCGGCACCACGGCAAAAAATTCCAGGAACTGGTGCCCGTACACGATTACAACAAGATTTACGAGGAGTGGTGGAAAAAGACCCTCGACGGCGTGCCCGACGTGGCCTGGCCCGGCAAGATCAAATACTACGCCCTGAGCTCGGGCACCTCGGAATCCGCCTCCAAATACATTCCCGTTACAAAAGATATCCTGCGCAGCAACCGGGTCAACTACATCCGGCAGCTTTTTTCCCTCTTCACTTACGAGCACCTGCCGCGCAATGCGGTCACCAAAGGCTTCCTCATGCTGGGCGGCGCCACCGACCTGCAGAAGGGCAAGGCGGGCTGGTTTGCCGGCGACCTGAGCGGCATCCTGATGAAGAACCGGCCGTTCTGGTTCCAGACCTTCTACAAGCCCGGCGGCCGCATTGCGGCCATTAAAGACTGGAACCAGAAACTCACCGAGATCGTGGAGAAGGCGCCCGACTGGGACATCGGCTACATCGTGGGCGTACCGGCCTGGTGCCAGATGTGCATGGAGATGATCGTGGAGCATTACAAGGTGAACTCCATTCATGATATCTGGCCCAACCTCGGTTTCTTCGTGCACGGCGGCGTGGCCTTCGAGCCGTACAAGAAAGGATTTGAAAAGCTGCTCACCAAACCCATCGTATACATTGAGAATTACCTGTCGAGCGAGGGCTTCATCGGCTACAAGGACCGCGAAGGCGCCAAAGGCCTGCGCCTCATTCTCGACAACAACATCTTCATGGAGTTCGTGCCGTTCAATGACAAGAACTTCGACGCCGACGGCAAGATGGTGGAGAACCCCGAAGCCCTCATGATCCACGAGGTGGAAGAGGGCAAGGACTACGCCCTGCTGATGAGCACCAACGCCGGCGCCTGGCGCTACCTCATCGGCGACACAGTGCGCTTCGTGGACCTGGAGCGCAACGAGGTGGTGATCACCGGCCGCACAAAGCACTTCCTCAGCCTGGTGGGCGAGCACCTGAGCGTGGAGAACATGAACAAGGCCATCGAGCTGGTGAGCGAGGAGCTGAATACTTCCATCCCGGAATTTACCGTGGTGGGCATGCCCTACAACAACTTCTTTGCCCATAAATGGTATGTGGCCTGCAACGATCCGATAGACGAGAACGTGCTGCGCGACAAGATCGACGCCCACCTCTGCCAGCTCAACGACGACTACGCCGTGGAGCGCACATCTGCCCTGAAGGAAGTGTTCCTGCAAAAGCTGCCCGAGGAAGCCTTTATGAAGTTCATGGAATCGAAGGGCAAACTGGGCAGCCAGCACAAGTTCCCCCGGGTGATGAAGGGCAAGATGCTCCAGGACTGGAACGAATTCCTTCAATCGTATGCCTGATCCGATCTATTTTTTATCTTACCTGTTTGACGGTAGAACGTAAACCCGGGACCCAATAGCATCCCCGTTGCCTATGCTGGAAGCGTTATGGAAAGGAATTGTACTAGGGCTGGTACTGAGCTTGTCGGTAAGCCCCGTGCTGTTCGCTACCCTGAAGCAAAGCATCAACAACGGCATCAAGGGCGGCATCTCCTTCATCCTCGGCGTTTCGGTTTCCGACATCCTGCTGGCCCTGGCCACCAACCTGTTCACCGAGGCCATTTCCTTTATGAAGGAGCAGCAGGACCCCATCGGTTTCCTCAGCAGCATCCTGCTGATCTCCATCGGGGTCTATTTTCTCTTCTTTAAAAAAGTGCAGGTAAACGAGGAAGGCGCCGTAGTGATCCGCTTCCGCAAGCGCGATTACGTGAAGATCTTCCTGGCGGGCTTCTTCATGAACATCCTCAATCCGTTCATCCTCATCTTCTGGCTCAACATGGCGGCCCTGTTCGTGCAGCATACGCTGAACGAGCGCGTGGTGCTCTACGGCACGGCTCTTTCCCTGCTGCTGGCCGTGGACCTTACCAAAGTGTTCCTGGCCCAGAAGCTGCGCCGCAAGCTCACCTACAAGAACATTCACCTGATGAACCAGATCAATGGCGGCATCCTCATCCTTTTCGGCCTCGCCATCATTGTTTTTTCCCTCTTCTGGTAGCCCTTCTTTAACCATTCGTTCACGTTCCTTCCTTTAAGTTTGGCGCATGACCCGACTGCTCCTCCTCCTGCTGCTGCTGGCCGGCCTGCTGCCCGCTTCTGCCCAACAAGGATCGCTGGTGGTGAAGAAAAAGTGGAAGAGCGTGCGCAGCTATATCCGCGGCGAATACATCAGCGTACAGACCACCCGCGGGCGGCGCGAAGGATTCATCGGAGGCTTCCGGGGCGATACCGTGTTCATCGGCCGCGAAATCGTGCGGCTGACGGAGATCACCCGGATCTACGTACCGCGGGAGGAAATCCGCCGCATCCGTCCTTCGGCAAGGGAGTGGGCCTGGATTGCCTTGGGCAGCGCGTTGACCAGCTATGGACTTACCCTCAACGGGCAGGCCACGGTCAAGGAGGCGGTAACCGCCGGTGTAGCCATACCGATGACGCCGATCGTATACGGGTACCTGCGCAGTAAGATCCGCTTCCGCCGGAAGCAGTACCGCATCGGCCGACGGTTCAGCGTGCAGGCCTATTCATTTTATGTGGGCGGTCGCTAGCAGGGAACAGGCTTTATCCCTAATATTGTGACGCATGAAAAAAGCAGTGAAAGGGACAAAGGCGGCACCTAAAAGAAGTTTCGGCAGCCGGCTGTGGCTGTGGACGAAGCGGGTGTTCCTCATCCTGTTCGTCGGTCACCTGCTGTACCTGTTCCTGCTCAAGTGGGTGAGCCCGCCGTTCACCCTCACGCAGCTCGGCAGCCTGATCGGGGGTCATGGCCTGAAGCGCGATTACGTGGATGCCGATGAAATGGCGTACACGATCCGCCTGGCCGTCATTGCTGCCGAAGACCAGAAGTTCCCGATGCACAGCGGCTTCGACTGGGTGAGCATCGAAAAGGCAATGGAGCACAATGAAAAGAAACCGAAGAAAGTGCGGGGTGCCAGCACCATATCGCAGCAGGTAGCCAAGAACGTATTCCTCTGGCAGGGCCGCGACTGGGTGCGCAAGGGCCTGGAAGTATACTTCACCAAAATGATCGAGTGGATCTGGGGCAAGGAGCGCATTCTCGAAATGTACCTTAACGTGATCGAGATGGGGGAGGGTATATTTGGCGTGCAGGCCGCCGCACAGGCTTATTTCAAAAAAGACGCCGCCAGGCTTTCCCGCCGTGAAGCGGCCATGATCGCCGCCTGCCTGCCCAGTCCGAAACGCTACACCGTAAAGCCCGTATCGAACTACGTTTCCAAACGCACGGGCGTCATCCTGCGGCAGATGAACAACATCGAAGGAATGAAGGAGCTGCAGCCGTTTGTGCTGCATTGATTAGTTTACAAGTTGATCAGTT
>DATAGL010000845.1:0-3672 GCA_036263755.1 Chitinophagaceae bacterium
GGTGGCGGGCGTGTTTGGACTGATTGGATGGGTTTTGACCAGCAACAAAAAGGAAAATGCCGCAAAAACTGCGATCGTAGCGGAAAGCGGTACCAGTGATGTATCGGTGCGCGTGAGCCCGGTCGGCCGGGAAGCGGTAGCGTCGGACTTCAGCGCCAACGGCAATTTTGTGCCGGCCCAGCAACTGAACTTCGCAGCCGAGAACTCCGGCCGCGTTACCCGCGTGCTGGTGGACGAGGGCTCTTATGTACGCAAAGGACAAACCCTGGCCGTCATCAAGGCCGATGTACTCAACATCGACCTGGAAAGCGCGCAGGCTGCCTACCAGAATGCCGCCCGCGATCTGCAGCGCTATGAGAACGCTTACAAGACCGGCGGCGTGACCCAGCAGCAATTGGACCAGGCCCGCCTGCAGGTGCAAACGGCACAGGCCCGCGTGGCTTCGGCCAGCGTGCGCGTATCCGATGCCAACATCCGCTCTTCTATCAACGGGATCGTGAACAAGCGAATGATCGAGCCCGGCGCCGTGGTCAACCCCGGTACTCAGCTGTTCGAGCTGGTGGACGTATCGCGCCTGAAGCTGAACGTAACAGTGAACGAAGGCCAGGTGGCGAACCTGAAAGTAGGCGATAAGGTGAATGTGAAGGCCAGTGTATTTCCCGACCTGAACTTCGGCGGTACTGTTTCCTTCATCGCGCCCAAAGCCGATGCCTCCCTCAACTTTCCCGTGGAGATCGACGTAGCCTCCAACCCGGGAGGCAAGCTGCGCGCCGGCATGTACGGCACCGCCGTGTTTGACCGCGACAATACAGCCCCGGTGATGACCGTGCCCCGCTCGGCCTTTGTGGGGAGCGTCAGCTCCAACCAGGTGTTCGTGGCGGAAGGTGGAAATATCGCCCGGATTCGTAACGTAGTGGCCGGCCGCGTGTTCGGTGAAAAAGTAGAAATCCTCCAGGGCCTGAAAGAAGGCGACCAGGTAATCGTCAGCGGACAGATCAACCTGTCGGAAGGCAGTAAAATCAACATCATTAAGTAAGATCAACCGGAAGATGTGAAGGGCTGTGCCTGGAAAGAACAGGAGCAGGGTCCAGCGAACGGCAGGCTATCAGACAAGGCGCAGCTCTTCACTTTTCCTCTAAATACAGAATCGAATGAAACTGGCAGAAATATCCATCAAACGGCCCACGCTGGTGATCGTACTCTTTACGGTACTGATCCTGGGCGGGCTGTTAAGCTATTCTTCGCTGAGCTATGAGCTACTGCCCAAGTTCAGCCCCTCGGTGGTATCGGTGACCACCATCTATCCCGGTGCTTCGCCTTCCGAGGTAGAGAATACGGTGTCCAAGAAAATTGAAGATGCGGTGTCCTCGATGGAGAACATCAAGAAGCTCGATACCCGGTCCTATGAAAGCGTTTCTTCCGTGGTAATTACCCTCAACAGCGGTACGGACGTGGACTATGCGCTTAACGACGCACAGCGCCGCATCAATGCCATCCTCAAAGACCTGCCGGAAGACGTGGACCCGCCTTCGCTCAACAAGTTCTCGCTCGATGACCTGCCGATCATGACCCTTTCGGCTTCGGGCAAGCTGGACGAAGCGGCTTTCTACGACCTGATGGATAAGCGGATTGCCCCGGTGCTTTCGCGCGTGGAAGGCGTGGCCCAGGTGAACCTCATTGGCGGCCAGGAGCGCGAGATCCAGGTGAGCATCGATGCCGGGAAACTGGAAGGCTATGGCCTTTCCCTGCTGCAGGTACAGAACGCGATCCTTTCTTCCAACCTCGACTTCCCCACGGGCAGCGTGCAAACTCGCGAGCAGGACGTGCTGATCCGGCTGTCGGGTAAATACCGGTCGGTGGATGAGCTGCGCAACCTGGTCATTGCGACCCCCAACGGTGCCCAGATCCGCTTATCGGAAGTGGCCGATGTGCAGGATGCGCAGAAAGACGTGGAGAAGATCGCCCGCGTGAACCAGCAGAGCTCCATCGCCGTGCAGGTGATTAAGCAATCAGATGCCAATGCCGTAGGCGTGAGTGAGAAAATCCGCGCTTCGGTCGAACGCCTGCAGACGGATTACAAGGCACAGGGCCTGAACATTACCATTGCCAATGACAGCTCGGTATACACCTTGGCCTCGGCCGATGCGGTGATCCATGACCTTCTGCTGGCCATCGTACTGGTGGCCTTCGTGATGCTGTTCTTCCTGCACAGCATCCGCAACGCCCTTATTGTGATGGTGGCGATCCCTGCCTCGCTTATTGCCACTTTTATCGGCATGGCACTGCTGGGCTATACCCTGAACCTGATGTCACTGCTGGCTCTTTCGCTGGTAGTGGGTATCCTGGTGGACGACGCCATCGTGGTACTGGAAAACATTTACCGGCACATGGAAATGGGCAAGAACCGTGTGCGGGCATCTTATGATGCGACAAAGGAGATCGGATTCACCGTTACTTCGATCACGCTGGTGATCGTGGTGGTGTTCGTGCCGATCGCCCTGAGCAGCGGACTGGCCGCCGATATCATCAAGCAGTTCGCCGTGACGGTATCCATCGCTACTTTACTGTCGCTGCTTTCTTCCTTTACCATCGTGCCCTGGCTTTCTTCCCGTTTCGGGAAGCTGGAGCGCATCTCCGACAAGAACTTATTTGGACGCATCATCATCAGCTTTGAGCGCGGGCTGAACCGCTTCACCGATTGGGTGGGCAACATCCTGAAATGGTCGCTGGCACACAAGAAGACCACGCTGGCCCTCGTGTTCGGATTGTTGTTCGCTTCCTTTTACCTGCTGGGCGCCGGCTTTATCGGTGCCGAGTTCTTTGCCAAGAGCGACCGCGGCGAATTCCTTGTGCAGATTGAAATGCCGAAGGACGCCTCCATCGAGCAGACCAATGCGATGACCCAGCGCGCCGAGCAGTACCTGCGCGGAAAGAAGGAGGTAACGAAGGTGATCGCTACCGTGGGGCAGTCGAGCGAAGGTATGGGCGCCTCTCAGTCCACGGCCTACAAGTCGGAGATCAACGTGCAGTTGGTGGAGAAAAAGGACCGCGAGGACCCCTCCAACATCTACGCGGCCAAGATAAAGAAGGAACTGGAGCCGCTGTTGGTGGGCGCCAAGGTGAAGACCGTTCCGGTCAGCATCCTCGGCTCTGCCGAACAGGCGCCGCTGGCCCTGGTGGTCACCGGGCCAGAGCTCGACTCGGTAATGGTGTTCGCTAAGGCGGCCATGAATGAACTGCGCAAAGTACAGGGCGCTACCGAGATGAAGCTGTCGGTGGAAGCCGGCAACCCGGAGATCAACGTGCAGGTGGACCGCGATAAGATGGCGGCACTGGGCCTTTCCCTGAGTACCGTGGGCGCCACCATGCAGACCGCCTTCAGCGGTAATACCAATGGTAAATTCCGCCAGGGTGAATATGAATACGACATCAACATCCGTTACGGCACCTTCAACCGCCAGTCTATCGAAGATGTAAGCAACCTGCTGTTCATCAATGATAAAGGGGAGCAGATCCGCCTGGCTCAGTTTGCCTCGATCCGGCAGAGCTCCGGCCCGAGCCAGCTGGAGCGCCGCGACAAGAGCACCTCGGTGACCGTGCAGGCACAGACCGTGGGACGCCCTACCGGTACGGTAGCTGCCGAATGGGAGGCCGCTTTTGAGGGGCTCCGCC
>DATAGL010000846.1:0-2870 GCA_036263755.1 Chitinophagaceae bacterium
TGAAATAAAAGAGCGAATCCCTCTTCCCCTCCGGATTCCAGCCCTCGAAGAACAGGTTTTCCATCAGCTCGTTCTGCACCACCAGGCTGGTCCAGCTACGGGACAGGGTGAGGTTGATGCTCCGGGGCGCACCCCCTAACCCCAGGCTGTTCTTGCTTAAGGTATTTCCCGCCCTGACCCCGGACAGGTCCGCCAGCCCGAATACTTCTTTTCCCTCGTACAGGATATAAGGGCCGTCCGCGGCAAAGCCGGCGGCATAAACGGGCTGGATGTCCAGCCGGCGGGATTGTTTGCGGGCGATGTCCAGGATCCAGCACTGGTCCTGGTCGGTCAGCACCAGCGCATGGTGACCGGCCGGGTGGTAGATGAGGTTCCGGACCTTTGCTCCGGCCCCGAAGGATTGCGGCCACGGCTCTTCCTCTGCCGGCTCCCGGTTATGCAGGATACCGACCGTGGAGTCGTTGGTCGTACGCAGGACGATTTTTCCATCCGGGGAAACCGCCGCCAGCCGGGTCACGGTAGGATCGAAAGAGTCCGGCCCTTTCCGGACGGCCGGATAGGCATGATCCGGTTTCCAGGTATGCACTTCATTGCCGTCGGTGACGCCGATGAGGAGGTTGCTGTCGATATATTGCAGCGCGGTGTAGCGGACCCGGTTCTGGTAGGTGCCGGGCAGGCCGGGCTGTCCTTCGGTGGTGGCTTCCCGGCCCGGCATCTGCCGGTCGAGCTGGAGGGTGTCCTTTACGATTTTGCCGGTATGCACGCCGTTTACGGTAGCAAAAGCAAACCGCGACTGGTCCCTGCTGACCGCCGTCAGGTAAATCCGGGAGCCGAGCTTGTAGGCCAGTTCGGCCTTGTGGGTATAAAACAGGTTGTCGTTGGCGATGCCCAGGCCGATGGAATCCACCACCCGGCGGGCAAACCCGGTCAGTTTCATCTCCTGCACCGAATCATAGGTTTGCTTCGCCAGGATGAAGCCGGTATTCGGATTTTTCCGGGCACTGTCGCTCGCTTTCGCGATCCGGTTCAGAATGGATTTCACGTTTTGAAAGGCGGCCGTGTTGTCGTACTCATCCTTCCTATGCGGGTCGAACTGCAATGTAAGCAGGGTATCAATAAACCGGTTGACCGTGGCGGTATCAAAGCTCCGGGCAAAGGGTTCGCGCAGCAACATCTGGTTTTTGCTGTTGGCGATCTTCAGTTCGTAAACGTTATTGGCTAACTTTTTATTTGTTGAATCAAGGTCTTTGAAAGCCTTTGCCAGGCTTTTATTGGTTTGTTCCAGCGAATCACGTTTGTTCTCTAAAAGCACGTTCAGTTCCTTCACCTTCACGCGGCCTTCTTCCGCGGTTTCATACAATTTTTTATTGTACGCACTTTCTTTTCCAAGCTGCTTATTCAGCGAATCGAGTATTTTATTTTTAGCGTCAACCGAATCTTTTTGCAGCCGTGCTAAGTCGCCTTTGGCTTTTTCAATGGATTTTTCTTTGTCTAACTCAGCGCGCTGCTTGGCCGACCGGGACTGAAAATTGAAAATCATGAGCAGCAGAATCGTAAAAGCCACGGCCAGTGCCATGCCCTGCTTTTTTCGTTTTTTCCGCCGCTGCTCCCGGATGCTGTCCTGTATAAATTGCGCCTCCGTGTGATTCAGCCAGCTGTGTTCCGATTTCAGGGTCGATGCGAGCACATTGAGCCGCGGGTCTTCGCTCCAGAGTTTCCACTGGCCTTCCTCCTTCATGGCCTCCTTGAGGCTGGGCGCATAATAGAAATATTCCTTGCCTTCTTTGTCCGACGCCCATTTGGACAGCTCAATCCAGTTCTTCACCAGTGAATCATGCGCCGGCTCATAATACACCTGGTTGGTGTATTTATCCTTGTCGGTAATGACCAGCCGGCTGTCGATGAAGGCATTCAGCACATGCTGAACCCGTTTGTTTTCCTCCATGGAAGTATACACCAGATCCCGCTCGTACACTTTCCGGCCGGCAATTTCGCCCGACCCGGTGATCATGCGCAGCATGACGTTCCGGATCGTACGGCGATGCGGGTCATCCGGCGGATAGCTGTTGTAAATCTGCTCGGCTTTGGCGCGAAGGCCGCCGATCACACCCCCAACCTGATTGTACAGGTCTTCGGTCAGGAAGCCCGCATGTTGCTCTTCTTTGTATTCCTCGCACATCTGGAACAGGGTGTAAGAGAGCAGCGGCAGGGTGCCGTTGGACTGTTTCACATCGCGGAGGATGACGTCTACGAGGTAGGCCGGGCTGAAGCTAAGGCCTGCGTGATAAGCCGGCTCGGTAATGATTTCCCGGTAGTCGGATTCCAAAAGGGGTGGTACATTGAACTTATGCTGGGCCCAGTTGGGAAAAAAGAAATCGAATTGAAACTCATAGTCGGTCCGGACGGTCAATATCACCTTGATGACGGCCGGCAAAGTGCCTGCGCTTCGGTTCTGGGTCGTTGTGATGAAGTCGATAAAGGAGCGCCGGAGATGATCCTCCTGGCAGCGGGTGATCAGCTGTTCAAACTGGTCGATGTACAAGGCCACCTTTTCATGACCCTGGCCGTAAAGCTGTTGCTCCAGGCCGGCAAAGTGAAAGGCTGAAGCGCTACCGGCTTCGGCGCGGGCGGTCAGTAAAACATCTTCCGGCTTTACACAGATCGTATGGAACCCCTGGGCCTCCAGCCGCGGCAGCAGACCGGCTTTGACCAGCGAAGACTTACCCGAGCCGGACGGGCCCACCACAGCCACGAGGCTGCTACCCTCCACTTTCCGGAAGAGCGCCGCCACGGCCTCCTTACGCCCGAAAAACCGCCGGCAGTCCTCAGGCTCGTACGACAGGAGCCCCTTGTAGGGGTTGCCCGTGAGC
>DATAGL010000847.1:0-12992 GCA_036263755.1 Chitinophagaceae bacterium
CGCGATTACCTGTACATTCCGCTGGGCGGCAACCGCAAGGGGGCGCGACGCACCTACATCAACCTTATGCTGACCATGCTGCTCGGCGGGCTCTGGCACGGCGCCTCCTGGACCTTCGTGGTCTGGGGCGCATTGCACGGACTCTACCTCTGCGCGGAGAAATGGCTGCAGACCCGGACCGCCTCTTCCGGCCGCCCGGAACCCGTGCCGGCCGCAGCACAGGTCGTAACGGTTCGGGCCGGATGGACGCCTTCGCTGCAGCAGTTGCCTGCGGCACCGCTGTTCCTGAAAGCACTCTTTACTTTTTTCCTGGTGAATGTGACCTGGATCTTCTTCCGGGCGGCCGATTTCACTACGGCCTGGAACCTGCTGGCCGCCCTGTTTGGCGCGGGTGCGGAAGGAACGGCGCTGCTGCCTACCCTCGACCTGATCAAAGTGGCTTTGGTTACGGTGCTGCTCCTGGGGGCGCACTGGCAGCTGCGGAACCGCAGCATCACGGAGTTGATCGGTACGAAAAAATGGGGGCTGGTGGGCGCTGCCTGGGCCATTATGCTGATCCTGCTGGTCCTCAGCCAGAAAAGCAGCGATTCGTTCATTTACTTCCAGTTCTAGTTTTTTTTGCAGCAACAGGCAAAAGCCCCGCCACTCGTTCAGCGCCGGGGCTTTTATTTATGCCGTGCCGGGATCATTGCCTTTTTCTTCATCCTCCAGGGGCGTGATCCGGGTGACGAGGAACAGGTATTGCTGCAGCTCCCCTTCCACTTCCACCCGTCGGCCGATGAAGGATGCTGCGGGGGCGGAAGATCCGGAAGATGGAGGATCTGATGAACGGGCGGAAGTTGCCCCCTTGCCGGACGCGGGGGACCGGGTGACCCCAAACGAAAGGGGTCCGGGCAGGCGGAGCAGCACGGCGCCTTCGCCTGTTTCCAGGTAGATGCGCACGGAGTCACTTTTAGACCCGCGCCCAAACGGCTTTTCCACCACGATACCTCTCAGGATCATACGGTAAACTTATCGGCTGACATACTGCCTCCACCCCAGCACCCCACCTCCTGACTCTTTGATCACTAAGGCCTCAATGCGGTTTACCTTTCCGGTGGAAGGCAATTTCTTTTGAAAGGTATGAAACCGGACCGTTCCGCCTAAGGCTTTTTGCCCCCTTCGTGCAGCGCCGCCCCCGGGCCGGTTTCGAACACCATCTCCGGCGTGCCCGAAAATCCGGACCGGCGCACCAGTTCCGCTATTTCTTTTCCCCGCTCCCCCCGGTTCCCCTCCACTTTACGCGGGGTTTGGATCGTTCGCCCCAGGCCCATGCCCTTGGTAAATAAATTCAACCTGCGGTTTTCCACGGAAGAGGCAGCGGTGCGGGCCACCGGTTCCCGGACCGGGCTGAGGGCGGGATCGCCCAGGATATGGAATTGCGCCAGCGTCTTCAGCTCGTGGGCATCGAGCGTGGGCGCACTGGCGTTCAGGAATTTCTGGCGGGCCTCCAGCAGGGCCCGGCCGGAAGAGGCACCGCAGAGGATCGCCTGGAAATAATACTGGCAGATCAGGTCCGCCAGGCCCTGGCCGCTGGGCGGACCGTAGGCAATGGTACTGCTGCCCATAAAGGCCACAGCGTTCTCGCCCAGGTAGGTGGTGGCAATGCTTTTTCCCTCATGCACGGGGTCCATTACCTGCGCGCCGTAACAGCACTCTGCGACCGCTACCGTTCCAAAGGCCACCTTCTTCACCAGGTCGGAGTGTGCGTTCAGCGCTACCGGGTATTCATCGTTTTGTTCCCCGTAATAGCTGGGATCGAGGAAAGCGCCGTGGCAGTTGTAGAAATGGGACAAAGGCTTCAGCTGCTTTTTCGGGTAGCCCGTCCCGTTATCCGGGCAATCCAGCAATTTACTGCAATCACCAAACAGGTTCTGAAGGGTTTCTTTCGTGGATTCCGTCCATACCTGCGCCGTAACGGCAAAATAGTCCTGGTACTTTTTTACCGGCAGCGGTCTTTGCCGGATGCTGTTCCGGATCAGCGTTGCCACGTAAGGGAGGTCCGCACGGTTGGGAATGTCCGGCAGCCTTCCCACCACCCGTGTAGGATTTATGAAGGCAAACGCGTCCTTGCTGAAGGGTGCTTCGCAGGCATAAGGCAGGTCGGACGCCACCCATTCATCCGGATCGTTTTCCGGGTGGTACAGTTCATTGCGCAGCTCCTGGAAGGGAAACACATCCCCGGCACCGAACAGTACGATATAGGCCGGCTGCAATTTTTTATACAGGGCATCCACCAGCTGCTTGCAGGCGCGGGGCACCGGTTCCTTTACCGGCCGGATCTTCAGGCTGCGCAGGGAAGCCGCTTCATCGATATAGATCAGCCGGGCGCGCAGTCCCTTTGCGGTATCGGCAGCCATCCACTCCCTTAAGAGCTGTTGCAGCTGTTTAAAGTCCGGACCGTATTTTTCTTTCAGTCGCTTTTTGGAGGCAAGGATCAGTTTTAAGGCAGGCATAAGCAGCAGGTTTTAAGGATCCGCAAGGGCAGGTATATTTCGCAGGAAGCACCGGTGCTTTACAACACCAAACCCCGAACAGCCGGTTGGTCCCTTTAAAATACAAAAAATCACAGATGCCGCTGATGGGACGCTGATGGCGCTGATGAATCGCCGATTGTACTGATGGTGCTGATGGAAAACGGATAGCCTTGGAGGAGAAATAAAACACCGTACACCGTACATCGCAAATCGTACATCATTCGCTAGCTTTAACCAAAACCACAGACAGATGCTTGACCTGGTCATAGAAGCCCGCAAGGCCGCTATCAGTGATGGAATGAATGTGCGCCGGATCCTGCCCTTCCGGATGCGCCGCATGGTAGGGCCCTTTATTTTCATGGACCATGCGGGCCCCGTGGAAGCCCCCCCGCCGGCCAGCACTTCCATTGATGTATTGCCCCACCCGCATATCGGACTTTCCACCGTGTCCTATCTTTTCGGAGGAAAAGTAACGCACCGCGACAGCCTTGGTGTAGAGCAGGTGATCCGGCCCGGGGAAGTGAACTGGATGACGGCCGGCAGCGGCATTGCCCACTCCGAACGCTTCGAGGATCCGGCTGTGCTGGCCGGCGGCGACCTGGAGATGATCCAGACCTGGGTAGCCCTCCCGGAAAAAGACGAGGAGGCCGCGCCTTCTTTTGCAAATTACACAGTGGATCAGCTTCCTGTTTTTACCGACACGGGCGTTTGGATGCGGCTGATCGCCGGCAACGCCTATGGACTGAGCAACGGGGTCAAGACCTCGTCGCCGCTTTTTTACCTGCACGCCGTATTGCAGGAAGGCGCCGTATTCGGGCTGCCCCGCGAACATGCCGAACGCGCCGTATACGTGGCCAAAGGCAGCGTGGAAGTAGCGGGCCGCAGTTACGGGCAGGGACAAATGCTTGTATTCAACCGCGGCGTGGACCCGGTGCTGCGGGCGAGGGAAAAAGCAACCCTGATGCTGCTGGGCGGAGAACCCCTGGGCGACCGGTTCATCTGGTGGAACTTTGTTTCCTCCCGCCGCGAACGGATCGAACAGGCAAAATCCGACTGGAAAGAAGGCCGCATCCTGCTGCCCCCGAACGATAATGAAGTGTTCATACCGCTGCCGGAAGACAAGTCGAAGCCGGCCGGGATGCCCCCGCCTGAAGCGCTTTCCTGACAGCGGGCAGCCAGGGCGATCTACCAAAAAACAGGCCTTGCCGCCATGTGGTCACACACGGCAGCAAGGCCTGTATAAGAAAGGAAACAATAAGGTTTCCTGCGTTATGAGGTTTTGTCCTGTCCGTCGAAATCGCTGCCGGTAGTACCCATTTTCGGCATCAGGTGCGAGCCCAGGCCCTGACGGGCACCAGTGTTGGCGCCGGCACCGCCTGCAGTCTGGTCGTCCATGTCGGTGATGCCGCCGCTGCGTACGCCCGAAGTGTCGTTCGGATTGTAGCTCATACCCTGCGTGGTATCCATGCCGTAGTCGCCTACTGCACCGGTACGGCCGGTTCCCAGGTCACCGGACTGATCAGGCCGAATGTCGTTCAGGTCCATGTCCGGATCGCCATTGGCGGCGCGGATCACTTCGTTGGTGGTCTGGCTGCCCAGTCCCGTCGGCTCTTCCATGCGGTTGTTTTCGGTGTGGTCATCGCGAAGATCATCGCGAAGATCATCCCTATCCCGATTGTTTTCCATGACGTTTGTTTTTTTAGTTTGAATAAATAGCGGTGCTTCGAACCGGGCATGCATACATGCCGAACCGGGCACCACCGGAAATAATCAAAAAACTGTGCCGTATCGGTAAGGGGCACCATCCCCAGGTAAATCGGGGAATCCCGAATCAAGGAATGCCCAACAATCATCCTTGCAGGCTTATCCCATAAAAAAAGCCCGGGTCCGGGGACCTGGGCTCTGGCATAGTACTTTGGAATATGCGAATCAGGCTGTCTTTACTTTTTTGGCAGCCGGTGCGGCCGGCTTTCCTTTGAAGAGGGCATCGTCCACAAAGGGCTGATTGCGCAGGCGCTTACCGGTAGCTTTAAAAATGGCATTGGCCACCGCTCCGCCCGTAGGCGGAAGGGCAGGCTCGCCCAGTCCGGTAGGATCAATCCCGTTTTCCACGAAATAGGTTTCAATTTCCGGGATCTCCATCATGCGGATGAGCCGATACGTATCAAAGTTCTTTTGCTCCGGCCGCCCTTCCTTGAACGACAGTTTGCTGTAGAGGGCATGGCCCAGGCCATCCACGATACCGCCCATTACCTGCTGCCGGGCGCCGCTCAGGTTCACTACCTGGCCGCAGTCGGAGGCCGCGTATATTTTCTTTACCGAGGGTTTACCTTCTTTCATTACCACTTCGGCCACCTGCGCTACGTACGACCGGTGCGAGAAGTACACCGAGAAGCCCTGCGATACACCTTTCTTTTTGCCCCAGCCCGCTTTTTCGGCAACGAGCTTCGTTACGCCGATCATGCGGTCGATGTCGTATTTGACTGCGCCTGCGGGGGCGCGCTTGGCCTTTTCGAGCAACTCGAGGCGGAACTGTACCGGGTCTTTGCCCGCGGCCTGCGCCACCTCGTCCAGGAAAGCCTGTTCGGCAAACGCGAGGAAATTGGTGATGGGTGCCCGCCAGGCCCCGGTGGTAATCGGGGAGCTGTGCTCTACCGAATCAATGAGCAGGTTGTCCACCGCACCGGAAGGAAAATTGTCTTCCCTTGTGGGGTTGCCGGAGTTGATGCCTACGCCCCGCAGCTTGTAACCGGTCAGGTTGCCTTTTGCATCCAGCGCGGCTTCAAAGCGGTAACGCACGGCCGGGCGGTAACTGCCCCCGGTCATATCGTCCTCGCGCGTCCAGGTCACTTTTACCGGTGCCTTGATAAGGCTGGAGAGCTCCGCGGCTTCCGTAGCAAAATCCGTTTTTAGGCGGCGCCCGAAGCCCCCGCCCAGGCGGGTGATCTCCACGGTGATTTTATCTTCGGGCACGTTCAGCAGTTTGGAAACGGCCGTGCGTGCGGCGGCCGGTGTCTGCGTAGGACCCACCAGTTCCACACCATCGGCCCGCACGTGTGCAAAAAAGTTCATCGGCTCCATAGGGCTGTGCGAAATGAAGGGGCACTGGTATTCACCCTTGATCACTTTGGCGGCTGCCTTGAAGGCGGTATCCACATCGCCGTCCTTGCGGCGCACGGTGGGCGTTCCGGTGTCCAGCAGGGTCTTGAACAGCTGGTCATGGTCGGCCGTGCTTTCGATGGCGGTATCTTTTTCATATTCGACCTTCAGGACCTTTCGGGCTTTCAGGATCTCCCAGGTGGACTTGCCCACCACGGCCACGTTGTTCTTAAAGGTCACCACGTCGATGATGCCGGGCATCGCCTTGGCGGCTGCGGCGTCCACCGATTTGATCTTCGTGCCGAAAGCCGGTGGCCGCTGGATCATAGCGTGCAGCATGCCTTCGCGGTAAAAATCCAGTCCGAAGATGGGCTTGCCGGTGGTGATGTCCTTATTGGCGATGTTTTTAATCTCTTTTCCGATCAGCTTGAAGTCCTTGCGGTCCTTCCATTTCACTTCCGTCGGCACGGGCAGCTTGGACGCGGCTTCCGCCAGTTCCCCGTAGGAAAGCTTGTTGCCCGATTTGGCATGGAGCACGAAGCTGTCGGCGGTCGTGCATTCTTCCGCCGGTACGTTCCACTGCGCGGCAGCGGCCTGGATGAGCATCGCCCGGGCCGTGGCCCCGGCATTGCGCAGCAGCTTCCAGGAGTGGGGCACGGCGCCGCTGCCACCGGTCACCTGGCGGTCGAAGGCCTTTGTGTCGAGCGGGGCCTGGAGCACTTTTACTTTGGTCCAGTCGGCATCCAGCTCTTCGGCCACGATCATCGGGAACGAGGTCATGATGTTCTGCCCCAGCTCGGGGTTGGGTGAAAGGATCGTGATCACGCCATCGGTACCGATGGACAGGTAGCTGTTGAAGCCGACGGTGGCCGTGGTGCCCGGTGCGGCACTCACGAGGGCCGGTGCCTGGGCTTCGGCGCTGAACCAGTTGAATCCGAGGATCAGTCCGCCGCCGGTAAGCCCGGTCATTTTTAAAAAATCTCTTCTGCTGGACATATCAAAGTTTTGAGCTGGCTAATTGAATGGCTTCGCGGATGCGGTGGTAGGCACCACAGCGGCAGATGTGTCCCTGCATGGTCTGTTCGATCACTGCCAGCGAAGGCTTGGGGGTTTCGGTCAGGAGGGCGGCGGCGGTCATGATCTGGCCGGCCTGGCAATAGCCGCACTGCGGCACGTCCACCTCGTTCCAGGCCACCTGAAGCGGGTGGTCGCCGTTGGCCGACAGGCCTTCGATGGTCACCACCGGCGCATCACCGATAGCAGATACGGGCAGTACGCAGGACCGCGTAGCGGTTCCATCAAAATGAACGGTACAGGCGCCGCATTGCGCGATGCCGCATCCGTACTTGGTACCAACCAGTCCGAGGTGGTCCCGGAGCACCCACAACAGGGGCGTATCTTCGGCCACGTCCACGTCGTGGCTCTTTCCATTGATCCGGAGTGTATATCTGGGCATAAGTCAATATTAAAGTTGAAAGGAAGGGGGCCTGACCCGGACAGAAATTACAAAAAAAACCTTCATTCCACCAATTCAATCCGGGCCACCCGAGCCAAAGGTAGGGTGTGCGGTTCATCCAGCGTATAGCTGGCGGAATCGCGCATATACAGCCGCACCTGCTTTTCCGGCAGCGAGCCGAAATTATTGAAATGGACCCGGTGCGCCGAATCCAGCTTGGCCAGGTGTACCGTGAACTGCCGGCCCTGCCGGTCGATCAGCATGGAGGTCACGTGGAAGGTATCTACGCCGGAGCGCATCAGTACGTACCGGTGGTCTTTCAAGGCCCTGGCCAGTACCCGGGGGTAAGCGGCCGTGCGGGTTACTTCGCGGCCTCCCGGCCGGGAAGAAGAGCAGGCGGTAAGCACTGCTGCCACAACGGAAAGAAAGAGGAGGATCTTTGTGTAAGGCGCCATCAGGAATCTCCTTTCAGGAAAGGTAAGACTTATTCAGGGCCGGCCGGCATGGAAAGAAGGTTCGTTTTAACAGGCTCCGGTCCTGCCGGCTTCGCCCGGCTTTCCGTACCTTGTAGGGCAGAAACCGAAAGATCATCGAAAACGGAAATACCATAGGAATCGTGCTGCTGGCGGCCGGCGCTTCCAGGCGGCTGGGCCGTCCGAAGCAACTGCTGCCTTTCCAGGGCAGGCCCCTGCTGCTGCACACCCTGCAGGCGGCCCTGGACTCCGGGGCCCGGCCGGTGGTGCTGGTGCTGGGTGCCGGTGCCGGAAAGATCGGGGAGGAAGTAAAAGACCCGGGCGTGCAGGTGGTGGTCAATACCGGCTGGACCGAAGGCATGGCCGCTTCCATCCGATGCGGCGTTGGCGCCCTGATGGAGGCCGCACCGGAGGCGGAGGGACTGATCCTGATGGTCTGCGACCAGCCGTTTGTTACGGGGGAACTGCTCAGCGGGCTCATCGCCGCTTACAGGGATACCGGAAAACCGCTGGTCACCTGCGGATATGGGGGTACCTTCGGGCCACCCTCCTTTTTTCACCGGCGGTTCTTCGGGGAGCTGTTGGAGCTGACTGGCGATACCGGGGCCCGGGGGATTATCCGCCGGAAGGAACCGGAAACCGTCGTGATCCCTTTCCCCGCAGGGGCGACCGACGTGGATACGGAAGGAGACTACGAACAACTAAAAAGGAGCAGTGCGCCATGATCACCGACGCTTACAACCGCCGACATAATTACCTACGGATATCGCTCACCGATAACTGCAACCTGCGCTGCTTTTACTGTATGCCCGAAGAGGAGTATGACTTCACCCCTGCCTCCCGGCTTATGCAGGCGGAAGAGATCGAAGCGCTGGCAAAGCTGTTCGTATCCCAGGGCGTGGACAAGATCCGCCTGACGGGGGGCGAGCCGCTGGTGCGCAAGGATGCGGCCCGGATCTTCCTGTCGCTCGCCCGCCTGCCCGTGGAACTGACACTCACCACGAACGGAACAAGGATTCACCAGTTTATAGATGTGCTGGAGGAAGCCGGCGTCCGCTCGCTCAATATCAGCCTTGATACCCTGCAGCCGGAAAAATTCCTGCTGATCACCCGGCGCGATTCTTTTGCAGAGGTGCGCAACAATATCGACCGCCTGCTGGCCAGAGGCTTTCACGTGAAGGTGAACGTGGTGGTGATGAAAGGCCTGAATGAAAGTGAGATTACCGACTTCGTTGCCTGGACGAAAGACCATCCCGTGCACGTACGGTTCATCGAGTTCATGCCCTTCAGCGGCAACCGCTGGACCAGCAATAAAGTGGTTACACTGCAGGAGATCCTGCAGCAGGTAGCGGAACAATTCCCCTTTGTACCGCTGCACAACAACCCGCACGATACGGCCAAGAAATTCACGGTTCCGGGCCATGCCGGTACGTTCGCCGTCATCAGCACGATGAGCGCACACTTCTGCGGCGACTGCAACCGGATGCGGCTGACCGCCGACGGCAAGCTGAAGAACTGCCTGTTCTCTGCTAGCGAAACCGACCTGCTGACCCCGTTGCGCCAGGGCGAAGACGTACTGCCGCTGATCCACCAGACCGTGCAGCGCAAAGCCCGTCAGCTGGGCGGACAGCTCACAAACGAATTCGGGGCGCTGCAGGCCGATGCCATCCGGAACCGGAGCATGATCACCATCGGCGGCTGACGGAAAGAACGTACCTTACCTTTTTACCGGCGCATTCAATTCTGTTGCCGGAGCAATGTTCGCTTTATGATCAGTACCAGCGAAGCCAACGCGCTTATACACCAACACATTTCCCCGCTGCCTCCAGGGCAATTCCCGTTAGGAGCGGCAGCCGGCCTGACCCTGGCAGCCGACCTGTCTGCACCGGCCGATATCCCGGCCTTCCCGCAATCATCCATGGACGGTTACGCTTTTTCCTTCGGTGACTGGAAACGGTTTGACGAGCTGGCGATCGATGGAATGATCCCGGCCGGACAGGAGACCGTAGCGGCATTGCTCCCCCAACAGGCAGCCCGCATCTTTACGGGGGCGGCCGTACCGCCCGGTGCCGATACCGTAGTGATGCAGGAAAAGACCCAAAGCGTCAACGGGCGGCTGCGCATTGAAGACGAACACCTGCAGCGGGGCGGCAATGTACGCCCGCAGGGCTCGGAAATCCGCAAAGGCGAGCTGGCCCTGCCGGCCGGCTCCCGGCTTACCCCTGCGGCCCTGGGCTTCCTCGCAGGTATCGGCATTGCTACGGTGCCGGCGCACCCCCGGCCCCGCGTGGCACTGATCGTCACCGGAAACGAACTGCAGACCCCGGGTAAGCCGCTATCCTTCGGACAGGTCTATGAATCCAATTCCGTGGCCCTGCAGGCCGCCCTGCAGCAACTGGGTCATACCCCCGCTGCGACGTACAAGGTAAAGGACGACCCGGAGGCCCTGCAGGATATCTTACAGGCCGCCCTGCAGGAAAGCGACCTGGTGCTGCTGACCGGTGGCGTCAGCGTAGGGGCCTATGATTTTGTGCTGCCTGCGGCCGGGCGCTGCGGCGTACACACGGTTTTTCATAAAGTGAAGCAGCGGCCGGGAAAACCCCTGTTCTTTGGCCTGCAAGGGCAGAAGCCCGTGTTCGGCCTGCCGGGCAATCCCTCTTCTGTCCTTACCTGTTTTTACCGGTACGTTTGGCTGGCACTGGACCGCCTGGGCAACACTTCCGCGCAGGGGCATTCCATACAAGCACCCCTTGCAAAAGATTATACGAAGGCTGCGGGACTGACCCATTTCCTGAAGGGTTATTACGACGGGCAATCGGCCGATCCGCTGGACGCCCAGGAATCGTACCGCATGCGTTCCTTTGCCCGCGCCAACTGCCTCATACAAATCGATGAGGAACAAACCCGGTGTGAAAAAGGCACACCGGTAACAGTACACCTGCTGCCGCACTAATCATTGCTTATGGAGTACCTGATGCTTTTTTTACCCCTGCTCTTTCTGGTGGCCTTCCTGTATGCATCGGTCGGGCACGGAGGCGCCAGTGGTTACCTCGCGCTCATGGCGATCTTCAGTGCCGCACCGGAAGTGATGAAGCCGACCGCCCTGCTGCTCAACCTGTTTGTTTCGCTCGTTTCCTTTGCCCAGTTTTACCGGGGTGGTCATTTCCGCTGGAAGCTCTTCTGGCCCTTTGCCCTGGCATCCATCCCTTTATCTTTCCTGGGCGGACTGGTGCTGGTAGACGGTACCATTTATAAAAAGATTCTGGGGGTGCTCCTGCTGGTACCCATCGCCCGTTTTCTCTTTTTCCGGCACCGCGAAGTGGAAACGCCGGAAACCGCCAGTCTTCCGTTGTCGCTGGCCGCCGGCGGATCCATCGGCTTTCTCTCCGGGCTCATCGGCATCGGGGGCGGCATCCTCCTGTCACCCGTCATCTTACTGCTGCGCTGGGCCAATCAGAAGGAAACGGCCGCCATCAGCGCGTTGTTTATCTTTGTGAACTCCGCCGCCGGCCTTACCGGCCAGCTGACAAAGGGCGTGCAGTTCAGCTCCGACATGTTCGGGTTTGTTGCCATTGCCTTTGCGGGCGGATTGGCTGGTGCCTATTTCGGGGCCCGCCGCTTTCCGCAGGCGGCCCTGAAAAATATACTGGCCATGGTGCTCCTGCTGGCCGTGTATAAGCTGTTGTTCACGCAGGCCTGAGGGAGTTTATTATTTTAAGAAAGGAAACAGGAAAGGACCCACCATGACCATTCAACTGATGTTTTTCGGGCAACTGGCAGAGATCACCGGCACCGGTACGCTGGAACTGGAAGCAGCGGATACCGCAGCGCTGCAGCAGGAACTGCACGCCCGCTTTCCCCGGCTGGCCACCACCCCTTACCGGATCGCCGTCGACAAAAAAATGATCACGGAACCGGTTTCCCTGCACCCTAAAAACGTGGTGGCGCTGCTGCCGCCGTTCTCCGGAGGATAACCGATGCAGTCCCAGGGATATTCCGAACGATACCACCGCCAGCTCATCCTGCCGCAATTCGGCCCGGAGGCGCAGCAGCGCCTGCAACGGGCCAAAGTACTGGTCGTAGGTGCCGGCGGACTGGGCTGCCCGGCCCTGCTGTACCTGGCCGCTGCCGGCGTTGGCACCATCGGCATTGTAGACGGCGATGCCGTTTCCCTTTCCAACCTGCACCGCCAGGTGCTGTATACCACAGCCGACATCGGCCAGCCCAAAGCCGCCGGCGCCGCCCGCCTCCTGCAGGCCATGAACCCCGACACCATGCTCCTGCCCTTTGCACACGCAATGAACAACGGCAATGCCCTGGACCTCATCGAAGGCTTCGACCTCGTGCTGGATGCCACCGATAACTTCCCGACCCGGTACCTTATCAACGATGCCTGCGTGCTGCTCGGCAAACCGCTGGTCTTCGGCGCCGTTTCCCGGTATGAAGGCCAGGTGGCCGTTTTTAATGTTCAGGCGGATGGGGAACAGCGGGCCATTCATTACCGCGACCTCTTTCCGGCCCCGCCCCGCGAAGGCGAAGTGGCCAACTGTGCCGAAGCCGGCGTACTGGGCGTGCTGCCCGGTATCATCGGGACCCTGCAGGCCGGCGAAGCCTTAAAACTCATTACCGGTATCGGTCAGCCACTGGCCGGCCGCCTGCAGATTTTTCACTGGCTGCGCAACGAATGGCACGACTGGGAGATCACCCCGCTGGAAGCAGCGGAAAGCGGCCGGCCCCGGACCCGGGAAGTTTTCCGGGAGTGGCCGTACGAAGAGGCCTGTTCGCTTGAAGGCTTTGCCGAGATCGGCGCGCAGGAGTTCGAACAACTGCTGGCGGAGGAGGGCGTTACCGTGATCGATGTGCGGGAGCCGGACGAGCTTCCGGCCCTTGACGGAATCGAACACCGGTCCATACCCTTAGGCAACCTGAAGCAGGGCGGACATACCTTTGACAAACCTACACTGGTGGCCGTTTGCCAGAGCGGCAAGCGCAGCCGGGTGGCGGCGGAGTGGCTGGCCACTTCTTTTCCCGGAAAAAAAATTTTCAGCCTCCGGTCCGGCCTTAGCGGCTGGAGGCAACACCTTTCAAACCCAAAGGCATGAGCGAACGCAAGCCGAAAAATATATTTGTACAGGGACCGATACCCGCCTCCTTTATCGCCGAGTCCATCGGGAAGCACAGCACCCAGACGAACATCGGTGCACACAGCATTTTCCTGGGGCAGGTGCGCAGCGACAGCATCGGTGATAAAAAAGTGGCCGGCATCGAATACACCACTTATGAAGAAATGGCCCTGGAAAAAATGCACGAAATCCGGGAAGCTATTTTTGAAAAATATGCGCTGACCTGCATGCACGTGCACCACAGCCTGGGCCGTGTGGCGGCCGGGGAGCTCTGCCTCTTTGTTTTTACTTCTTCCCGCCACCGAAAAATGGCCACCGAAGCCTG
>DATAGL010000848.1:0-1665 GCA_036263755.1 Chitinophagaceae bacterium
CCATACCCGCCCGGTTATCGGTTACCTGCCGGCCCAGCCGGCCCTGGATTCGTTCAGCCGGGCCTTCGGCAACAAGTTGTACCTGCTGGAGCAGCGGCCCGCCGGCGACTGGTCGGGCGCCACGCACTTCGGCCTGGGTAGCGGCTTCCTCAGTACGGAAAAGCTCTATGAACACCTCCTGCGCGACCCTTCCGTGCGCGTGGACCAGCAGGCCTATATCAGGGCACGTGTGCTCGACATCCTCATCGGCGACTGGGGCCGGCACGAGGACCAGTGGCGCTGGGCCCTGGCAGATACCGCCGGGCGGCAGGTGTACCGGCCCGTGCCGCGCGACCGCGACCAGGCCTTTACCCGCTTCGATGGTTTCCTGCTGAACGTCCTTATTTCCGCGGCCGACCTCGATCACTACCAGACCTTCGGGCACCGGATCAAAAACATCAAGGATTTCAACTTCCCCGCCCGCAACATCGACCGCTTCCTGGCCAACGAGCCCACGCTGTCCGACTGGCAGCAGGCGGCCCGCTCGGTACAGGCAGCCGTCACCGATTCGCTCATCGACGCCGCCGTGCGCCGCCTGCCCCCGGAGCTTTATCCGCTGTCGGGACCGGACATTGCCGCCAAGCTGAAGACCCGGCGCAACGACCTGCTCCGGTACGCCGAACAGTACTACCGCTACCTGGCCGAGGAAGTGGATGTTACAGGTACTGCCGGCCGGGAGCACATCCAGGTAGACCGGCTGAACGACCGGGAAACCCGGATCGCGTTTTACCGGATCGGGGAGAGCGGACAGCGGGAGGCGCAACCCTTTTACCGGCGCGTGTTCCTGAAGCAGGAGACCGACGAGGTGCGGCTGTACGGCATCGACGGGGAAGACGTGTTCCGGGTGGAAGGCTCCACCGAGGAAAGCATCCGGGTACGGCTGATCGGGGGACCGGCCCGCGATTCGATACTGGATTATTCCTCCGTAAGCTCGGGCGGGCGCAAGACGAAGGTGCACGACAACCGGGACAACATCCTGGTGGAAAGCCGGGAGACCGATAAAGAACTGCGCAACGACCCTTCGGTGCATCGCTACCAGTACGGCGGGTTTGAATACAGCAAGAAAGGCCTGCGGCCAGCGGTCTTTTACAGCAGTGCCGACCGTCTGTTTGCAGGCATCGGCTACCGGGTGCAGCGCCGGCAGTGGCGCAGATCGCCCTATGGCTACGAGCACGGCATATACCTGCGGTACTCGGTGACCCAACGGGCGTTCAATGTATTTTACGAGGGTGTGGTCACCGATGCCGTCGGCCCCTGGGACCTGACCCTGAACGCCGGCTACGATGCCGTACGCTGGAGCAATTTTTTCGGCCTGGGCAACGAAACCCCGCTGCTCACGCGCGAGCGCGATTTTTACCGCCTCCGTACCGCTCAGGGCCACCTTTCGGCAGGACTGAACCAACGCCTGGGACGCCATCACTTTTTCGGCATCACCGGGTTCCTGCAGTCGGTGCAGGTCCTTTCCGACACAGACCGGTATGTATACAAGACGCACATGGTCAACGGCAACCGGCTGGACCGGGCCAAGACCTACAGCGGTGCCCGGGCGCAGTACGTGCTGCGCATGGTGAACGATTCGCTGCTGCCCACGCGCGGCATCCGCCTGACCACAGCGCTTACCCATAC
>DATAGL010000849.1:0-3436 GCA_036263755.1 Chitinophagaceae bacterium
CAATCCTTCTGGTACAGGTAATATCGGGCTTTCAATGCCCACACCGTTTTCTGTGTAGCCCGGAAACGGTCCGTTGTATTGGGCAGCAACGGCTCGGCCGCGTTCAGATCGGCCAGCACCTGAGCGTAGGTGGCTGCCAGCGTAGCTCTTTTGATGCCGATATTATCTTTTTGCGTGACCGTAGGTTCCGTGATCAGCGGAACACCGCCCCAGGTCCGGGCCAGGTCGAAATAAGCCAGCGCGCGGATAAAATGGGCCTCGCCGATGATCCGGCCCCGGTCGGCCGTGGCCAGCTTCGTTTCATCAAGGGCGCTTACTTTTTTGATGACGTTATTCGCCCGGTTGATGGTGCGGTAGATGGCGATCCATGCACCGTTGATGGTGGAATTGTCCGCATTGACGTTGTGGTTGATGAATTCCTGTACCTGCGACTGGGAACCGGTCCATTGAATGTTATCGCCGGAAAGGTAACCGATGGACTGAAAGCCGGTGCTGTAATAGCTGCCGTCCGCCAGGGCACTGTACACACCCCGGAGCGCCGTTTCCGCAGAAGTTTTGTCGAAGATGGTCTGGTTGTCTGAAATGGAAGCCCGGGGTTGAACGTCCAGGTATTTTTCGCAGGAGCTCAGGGCGATAACCATCAGGAAAAGGGAGAAGTATCTTACGGTGTACATTATGTGGGATTGATGCGTTTATAAATATTTTCCTTTCGGGTCCGGAGCCGCTACAGCGACAGGTTCACGCCTACCTGGACCCCTCTGGGCTGGGGCGGCGTTCCGAGGTCAATGCCCTGCTCATTCGGGCTGCTGCTGGCGCTGGTCTCGGGGTCCAGGCCGGTGTATTTCGTCCAGGTGAACAGGTTGCTGCCCACCACATAGAAACGCACCGACTGAACGCCCGTTTTTCCTGTCAGGCTTTCCGGAAGGGTATACCCGAGGGTCAGGGAACGCAGGCGCAGGAAGGAGCCATCCTCCAGCCAGCGGCTTCCGCCATCGCGGTAGTTGTTCACGTTTACTCCGTCGGGCCGGGGCACCTCCGTGATGTCGCCGGGCTTTTGCCAGCGGTCCAGATTGCTTTTGAGGATGACCCGCGCCGCATCCCGGGCACCGCCCCCTTCCCCGAAAAAGCGGTTGTGGTTGTAAATCTCATTCCCGTACTGAAAGGAGAAGAAGATGCCTGCATCAAAGCCTTTAAACGAAAGGTTGTTGGTCAGTCCGCCGAAGAACTTGGGCCAGATGCTTCCGTACAGCTGGCGGTCGTCGGTGGTGATCTTTCCGTCCTTGTTGACGTCTTCATATACCGCATTACCGGTTTGCGGATCAACGGACAGTTGCTTGTACACCCAGAACGAATAAAGGGGATGGCCTTCCTGCTGCAGGATGAGATCCCGGCTGCCGTATTTGAGCTGGGCACTTAACTTTTCGATCCGGTTCCTGTTCCGGGCGATATTGAAGCTCGTGTTCCAGGTAAGGTTCCGGTTGCGGTTGTTGGCCGAAGTGATCACGAGCTCGAAACCCTTGTTGCTGATCTCGGCGGCGTTGCTCCAGTAACTGCTGTAGCCGGTGGTAGCCGGGTGCGCCACCAGGAGGAGCCCGTCGCTGGTGTACTTCCGGTACAGGTTCAGCTCGAGGCTCAGCCGGTCTTTGAACAGGCCCAGGTCAACACCTGCATTCAGCTGCGTTGTTTTTTCCCAGCGCAGGTCCTGGTTGGAGAGCTGCTGGGGTGCGATGCCGGCACTGCCCTGGTACGGCGTGCCGCCGGACCAGAGACCCAGGGCCGCAAAATCGCCGATCCCGTTCTGGTTACCGGTGGTGCCGTAGCTAGCCCGGAGCTTCAGGGTGGAAATGGATGCAATGCCCTGCAGAAAAGGCTCCTGGTCTATTTTCCAGGCCGCACCCACGGCGGGGAAATAGCCCCATTTGTTGTCCTTGCCGAAACGCGAGGAAGCGTCGGCCCGCACGCTGAAGTTCACCAAGTATTTGCCCGAGAAGCCATAATCCACCTTGGAAAAGAAAGAGGTAAGGTTGCTTTTTGTCCAGGACTGGGAAGCGGTGGTGGCCGCCGCTGCCGAAATCAGCTTGAAGGAGTTGTTGGCAAAACTCCTCCCCTCAGCACCTGTCCGGGCATACACATCACTCTGCAGGGTATTGCCCACCAGTACGCCGAACTGGTGCTTGCCGGTCCGTTTCCGGTAGGTGAGCGTTTGTTCATTCAGGAGCGAGGTAAACTGGCCGATGGAAGAAGTGGCCAGGCCATTGGGACTTCCCGAAATCAGGAAGGTGTTCCAGTACTCCGATTCATTATAGTTGTTGTAATCCGCCCCGAAGGAGGAGCGAAATTTCAGGTTCGGTAAAATTTCGGCATCGATATACAGGTTGCCGATATAACGCAGGCTCACCGAATGCACATCGTAGTGCTGGAGCAGGAGATCCACGTTATCGAAGCCGGCACGGCCTACCGGCACGCCCTGGTCGTTCACCGGTGACAAGTAGGTGGGCGTATGCAGGGCGGCCTGCAGCAGACCGCCGGCAGGCCCGTCTCCGGCCCTTGCCTGGTTGCGGTACGTGCGGGAAAAGGCGTTACTGACACCGATCTGCACTTTGTCATTCAGTTTCTGGTCGAGGTTCACCTTGAACGAAGCCCGGTTAAAATCGATGGGCCGCAGGATCGCTTCCTGCTTATTATAGCCACCTGCTATATAATACTTCGTTGTTCGGGTGCCCCCGGCTACCGCGATGTCATAGTTCTGCAGTTGCGCTGTCCGGAAAACAAGACCCAGGCGGTCATAGGTTTGCTGCTCTTCCGGCAAGCCGCGCCCTCCTTCCGAAACCGGACGGAAAGGGCGGTTGGCAAAGGTCCTGTTCAGCGATGGATTGTCCTGCCCCGTATGGATCCACCATTCGTTCACCAGGGTAGCATGCTCAGGACCTGTAGTCAGTTCCCACAGCTTAACTGCTTTTGCCCGTCCGTGCGCCGCATTGAACTGGATGGAAGGCCGCTGGTTGAAATTACCCCGCTTGGTGGTGATCAGGATAACGCCGTTGGCCCCGCGGGAGCCGTACAAGGCGGTCGCTTCCGCATCCTTCAGGACCTCGATGCTTTCTATGTCGGCCGGGTTGATGTCGGAAATGGGAGAAGTGGCTTTGCCGCCCGTTCCGATGGTCTGCAACGTATTGTTGTTGATGAACACGCCATCCACCACATAGAGGGGATCGTTATCGGCATTGATGGAAGTAGCACCCCGAACCCGGATATTCACCGCCTCACCCGGTACGCCGGTATTGCTGGAGATCTGCACGCCCGGGACCTTGCCCTGGAGTTGCGCATCGAAACTGCCTGCGGGAATGTTTTTTGTTTCGGCAGGATTCACCTTCGATACTGATCCGATGAGGTTCTTCCGCTGCTGGGTACCGTAACCCACTACCACCACATCGCT
>DATAGL010000850.1:0-8937 GCA_036263755.1 Chitinophagaceae bacterium
GTGGGGGATTACATCGCTTCCACGGAGCCGTACTTCGGCGCCACGATCGGTCGCTACGGCAACCGGATCGCAAAGGGAAGGTTCACCCTCGACGGCAAAACCTACACCCTGTTCACCAACAACGGCCCCAATACCCTGCACGGCGGAAAAAAAGGCTTCCAGGCCGTGGTCTGGGATGCCCGCCAGCCCAACGATTCCACCCTGGAGCTGCATTACCTGTCGAAGGACGGCGAGGAAGGCTTCCCCGGCAACCTGGACGTAACGGTAACCTACCGGCTCACGGCCGCGAATGAGCTGGCCATCGATTACCGGGCCACCACCGATCGGCGCACCCCGGTCAACCTGACCAACCATGCCTTTTTCAACCTCAACGGCGAAGGCAGCGGCACCATCAACAACCACGTGCTGCAGGTGCATGCCGACCGCTATACGCCGGTGGATTCCACGCTGATTCCCACCGGGAAGATTGAGCCGGTGGAAGGCACGCCGTTCGATTTCCGGAAGCCGGTGGCCATCGGCAGCCGCGTGGAGGAAAAGAACGAGCAGCTGGCCTTTGGCGGAGGCTACGATCACAACTTTGTACTGAACGGCACCGGAATGAAAGCGGCGGCCCGGGTTACGGGCGATCAGAGCGGGATCGTGATGGACGTGCTGACCGAAGAGCCGGGGCTGCAGTTTTACGGGGGCAATTTCATGCAGGGGAAGAATACCTTCAAGACAGGAGTGCGGGATGAATACCGGACCGCCTTCTGCCTCGAGACCCAGCATTTCCCCGATTCGCCGAACCAGCCGTCCTTTCCTTCCACCGTGCTGCAGCCGGGACAAACCTATCAGACCCGTTCGGTGTACCGTTTTTCCGTTCAACCTTAAACGCAGCAGATGCAGGAGCGCAACAGAGGAGAAGTATTATGAACAAAAGCAACAACCGGGTGACCATTGTGGATATTGCCCGCGAGCTGAAGATCACGGCCGCCACGGTTTCGCGCGCCCTGAACAACCACCCTGCCATCAAGGACACCACAAAGCAGGCCGTGAAGGAAGTGGCGCTGAAAATGAATTACCAGCCCAACCGTATTGCTTCTTCCCTGCGCCTGGGCCGGTCGAATATTATCGGGATCATCATCCCCAGCGCGGAAATCAGCTTCTTCGGCTCCGTCGTGCACGGCATCGAGCGGGTGGCCAACGAGCACAACTACAGCGTACTCATTTACCAGACCAACGAAGCCTACGAATACGAAAAAAAAGGCGTACATACCTTCCTGCAGGCCCAGGTGGACGGGGTGCTGGCCTCTATCTCCAAAGAGTCGATCAACCTCGATCACTATGTCGAGATCATGCGCCGCGGCGTGCCGCTGGTGCTGTTCGACCGCGTGGCCGATTCGCTGCCGGCGCCTGCCGTGGTGGTCAACGATTATGCGGGCGCCTTCGCCGCCACCAAGCACCTCGTGGAGCAGGGCTGCCGGCGCATCGCCCATATCGGCGGGCAGCAGCATGTGGGCATATTCAACCAGCGCCTGAAAGGCTACATCGATGCACTGAACGTGCACAACATCCCGCTGGATGAAGACCTGATCGTTTACGGAAAAGTAAGCATCGAGTCGGGACGTACCTGTATGCAGAAGCTGCTGTCGGGCAAGGAGCCTCCGGATGGCGTGTTTGCCGTGGAAGACTACACGGCGCTGGGTGCCGTGCAGGCGATCAAGGCAGCCGGAAAAAAAATGCCCGAAGACATTGCCCTGATCGGGTTTGCCAACGAGCGCTTCGGGGCCTACATCACCCCTTCGTTGTCCACCGTCAACCAGCAAACGGTACAAATGGGAATGGAAGCCGCCCGGCTGTTTTTTGAATATACCGGCCACCCCGACGGCTACCCGAAGGAGCCGCGCCGCCTGGTGCTGGAACCGGCCCTCGTGTTACGGGAGTCGAGCCAGCGGAAAAAGCTGCAGTAGCGGCACTGCCCGGTGAAGGCTACCCGCCCAGCCAGGTCTTGAACACCGGGGTCTTGTCCCGGCTGATGATCAGATCCTCTTCCAGGGGCAGGTGGATGTCCACTTTCAGCTTGCCGTTGAACCAGGGATGCACCGCCGCGATCATATCATGCGCCAGGATGAACTGCCGGTTGATCCGGAAGAACTGCTTCGGGTGTACCACGCTTTCCACTTCGTCCAGCGTAAAATCAATCACAAACTTTTGCTTTCCTTTCGTGGTCAGGAAGTTCAGGGTGTTCCTGGCGGAGAAGAGCGCAATGTCGCGCACGTCGATGGAAATGAGCTTTTGTCCCTGCTTGACGAGGAAGCGATCCTTGTAGGCATCGCTGCGCCCGGATTGCTGCAGTTGCTGCACCAGGTGCTCCAGGCTGAACGTCGGCTTGCCGTGGACCTCCCGGAACTTGCCGATGGCAGTCCTCAGCTCTTCGGTGTTGATGGGTTTAAGCAGGTAGTCGACGCTGTTCACCTTGAAGGCCTGCAGGGCATATTCGTCGTAGGCGGTGGTAAAGATCACGGGGGTTTTGATCTCCACTTCCTGGAAGATCTGGAAACACTGGCCGTCGGCCAGCTCGATATCCATAAAGATCAGGTCGGGCGCTGCGTGGCTTTGCAGCCATTGAACGGTCGTGGCAATGCTGTTGGTTTGCCCGGCGACCTTCATGCCGGGCTCGATGCTCAGCAGCGATGCTTTCAGCTGCTTGGCCAGCAGCACCTCATCTTCAACGATCAGGATGTTCATAAGCTTCTTGTTTGAATAGGGGGAGCGTTACTTCAAAGTATTCCGGGGTATGCCGGATCCGCACGGCTCCGGCTCCCAGCAGTTCGTATTTGGTCCGGATGTTCTGCAGGCCCAGTTTGTTGGAGGCAACGAGGTTGTTCTTTTTCTGCAGGTTGTTGCGCACCACCAGGTGGCCGCTGTCGTCGGTGAACAGGTGGATGACCAGGGGCTGCCGGGGCAGCACGGCATTGTGCTTCACCGCGTTCTCCAGCAGGATCTGGAGGGTCAGCGGCGGGAGGGCGTGGTCCAGGTACCGCTCCCCGATATCGGTGCGGAGTTCCACGCCTTCCTCGAAGCGGGTCTTCAGCAGGTGGAAATAATGACTGATGAATTTCAGCTCCACCCGCAGGGGCACCAGGTTCTTCGTATTGGCCTGCAGCAGGTACCGGTACACCGAGGACAGCTCGTTGACGAAGGTGACTGCCTTGGCCTGGTCTTCCATGATCAGCGGAACGAGGGAACTCAGGTTGTTGAACAGGAAATGCGGGTTGATCTGCGCTTTGAGCGAATCGAGCTGCGTCTGCAGGTTCTCCCGTTTGAGGGCTTCCGTTTCGGAAAAGAGCTGCTTCCACTTGCGGAAGTAATAAGCCGTTTCGTAAATGCCGCCGACAATGACCATAAAGAGCAGGGCCACGGATATGCCGTGCACATAGGCCGCCGCCGGCAGGTCGTACCCCCAGAAGCGGGTCAGATCATAAAAGAGCAGGTTCAGGAACCGTACCAGCACGGTCACCGAAAGACAGGTTCCGAGCAATCCGAGGATCCGCTGCTGCGTCTGGCGGATGCCCGGGAACCGGTTCCGGAAATAGGCGATCACCAGCCGGTTCGGCTCCCAGAGGATGACCACCTCAACGATCGAGATCAGGTAGATCTGCCAGAGGTTGAAGCCCTCGTCGGTGCTGCCCACTTCCCCGCCCGAATAAAAAATGACGTGCGATAAAAAGACCAGCACCGGGATACCGAGGAACCGGAACCATTTGTCGTTGATCTTTTCTTTTCGGTGCGGCATAGCGTTATGTTACTGCTTCAGGATTCTGGTGAATGAATAACGGCCGGGGCGGGCGGCGCCCCGGCCGTGAAAGAGGGGGCAAATTAGCGCGGCTATCGCCACCGTGCAACATAGGCACTGATTTCATTTTTGAAATCCGTGATGGTGAACAGGTACGGACCAAAGATCTGCCGTCCCGCCGTAACGTTCACAAACAGGTACGTGTCGGTGTCGGGGACATGCAGCACGAGGGTGGAGTTGCCGATGCCGTCCCCTTCATGTCCGCGCTGGGGCGTGGTGCCTTCGGCATACTGGTAGTATTCGATACCCAGTCCGTAATCCGGCCCTTCGGAGGAGTTGCCGCGGAACCAGGTAAGCATTTCGGCCAGGGAGGCGCTGCTCACCACGCGGCCTTTCATCAGCGCTTCATAGAACAGGATGGCGTCGGCCGGCGTGCCGGCGATGCCGCCCCAGCCCATGCAGGCCCTTCCCAGGGCATGGTTCCAGGCCGTTATGTTCTCCAGCTGTTCGTTGGCGTGGCGGTCGAAGTAATAGTTCGGAAAGCCCAGCTGCGTGGCCCGGCCGTCGGGGATATCAAAATACGTGTACCTCAGGTCCAGGGGCTTGATGATGTCGTCGTGCACCAGTTGCTTGTACGATTTGCCGGTGACCGACTCCAGGATGAGCGTCAGGAGCAGGTAGTTCGTGTTGCAATAGGAATACTCCAGGCCGGGTTCCGATTGCAGGGGCTTGCCCTTGATCATCCGGAGGATCTCTTTCATGGAAGGCTGCTGCATCGGGTGGTTGAACTGCGCCAGCTGGTAGGCAGGCAGCTCCGTAAAGTTTACGAGGCCGGAGGAATGATTCAGGAGCATGCGGAGGGTGATCCGGTCGGTGGCGGGCACCGCCTTCTGTGCCTCCGCCGGCAGGTAGCGGTGGATGGGCGCATCCAGCTCCAGTCTTCCCTGTTCCTTCTGCTGCATCACCAGGGCGGCGGTGTAGGTCTTGGTAATGCTGAACAGCCAGGTGGGCGTATGCGGGTGAAAGGGGGTGCGGGATTCCACTTGGGCATAGCCGCCCTGGGCGAAGGCCCAGCCCTGCGGGCTCTTCACCGCCACCTGGATGCCGGGGAGTCCCCGGGCAATGTATTTCTGAACGATAGCCTGCAGCGAATCTTTCATCGGGTGGAGCCCTTCCTCGATTTCGGGTGCATCTCCTTTTTCATAGTTGCGGGTCAGTAAGTTCTTCTGGCAGCCCGTGCCGGCAAGGGAAAGGATCAGCAGGGCGGATAATAAATGCAGTTTCATGGTTTTGTATTGTATGGTTTGCAATTAGGGTTTCTGAAATTTGACGCCCAGCAGGGCCGCCGATACGGGCATCAGCGGCAGGTCGGGGTTGTAGCCCAGCAGGGCCTGCGCCTGGTAAGCGATGTAGGGGCGGAGCTCGTAGTCGGAGAGGAACAGCGACCGGTAGCCGAGGCTGAACTGCACCGGTACCTGGAACAGGCCTTTGCCCGCGCTGCCCTTTTTCCACTCGCCGTTCCGCCACGACAGGGTGGAAGACCCGTACAGGGCAAAGCGGTAGCCAAAGCCCAATCCGAGGCCGGCTTCCACCTTCCCGGCCACCACGGGCGTGAACTGGCCGAGGAGCTGCAGCTGCAGGGCATCGCCCTGGTAATTGTTCCGGCCGTAACCCACTTGCAGGGAAACGGAAAACTGCTGCCGGGCTCCCAGGGGCTTTCCGAAGCCGGCCAGGGTGATCAGCTCGGGGCGATCGAAGCGGGCCCCCTGGCCGGGCAGGTAAAAAGAGTGGAGCCCGGCGGCCAGGTCCACCTGCCAGGGGTTGTCGGTCCGCTGGCCCTCCTTGCCCTGGGCACCGGCGGATAAAAAAGAGGCAAGGAGGAGCAGGAGGAGCGTGAAGGAGTAACGTGTATTCATGGAGTGCTTATTTACCGGCAAGTAACGCCGCCGGTAAGCGGAAGGAAAGAAGAGTACCTATGAACCGGAAAAATGAACCGATGATTCGTCGGATCGGGCGGGGTGAATCTGAGGCCTGCCGGTGCGGGCAGGAAGGTGCAGGACGCCCGGGCAGTACCCGGAGCCCGGTCTGAAAACTGCTTTCCGGAGGAAAAGGATGCCTATATTTGCGTCATTCCAAGCTTGCCGGAATGTATTCCCCTCCAGGATCAGGTGGTGTAGCATCCCGATGCCGTAAAGGCACCGGTGCACCGCTTCCTTTTCATTTACTCATAACGGATCCTCCCTGCCTGCGGCGGGGACTTTAAAAAAGAACATTCATGATCTCCTGGAAACAAGTGCAAAAACAGCTGCTCGCCATGGCCTTCCTGCTGACCGGCGCCACTTCTGTCGTTATCGGCTGCAACAAGAAAGGCGGTTCTTCCGAGCCTGGTCCCGGCCCGGGGCCCCAGCCACCGGCAGCCAAAAGCGATGTGTCCTTCTGGCTCACCCGGGGCGACCGCTCCGCGCTGCTGCAAAAGCAGAACCTCACCCTGGCTTTCAGTACGACCACCAACGACCACCCGACCATCGACGTGGATTCGGCGCAGGGCTTTCAGACCATCGACGGCTTTGGCTACACCCTCACGGGCGGCAGCGCTCTGCTGATCAATGCCCTGAGCGAAGCAAAGAAGAACGACCTGCTGCAGGAACTGTTTGGCACCGGTGAAAGCGCCATCGGCGTGAGCTACCTGCGGGTGAGCATCGGCGCCTCGGACCTCAGCGATGCCCCCTTTACCTATAACGACCTTCCGGCCGGGCAAACCGACCCCACCCTGCAGCAGTTCACCCTGCAGCGGGAACAGAAGGACCTCATCCCCGTGCTGAAAAAGATCGTGGCCATTTATCCCGGTATCAGGATCCTGGGTTCGCCTTGGACCGCTCCCGCCTGGATGAAGACGAACAACTCTTTTAAAGGCGGCAGCCTGAAGCCCGAATACTACGGCGTGTACGCGCAGTATTTCGTGAAATACATACAGGCCATGAAGGCCGAAGGCATCACCATCGACGCCGTCACCATCCAGAACGAGCCCCTGCACCCGGGCAACAACCCGAGCATGTACATGGAAGCGGCCGACCAGGCCCTCTTTATCAAGAACCATTTAGGCCCGGCCTTCCGGCAGGCGAACCTGTCCACCAAGATCATCGTGTACGACCACAATGCCGACCGGCCCGATTACCCGCTGACCATCCTCAATGATCCCGATGCCAAACAGTATGTGGACGGTTCCGCCTTTCACCTTTATGCCGGCAACATCAGCGCCCTGTCGCAGGTGCGCAATGCCCATCCCGACAAAGCCATTTATTTCACGGAGCAGTGGATCGGGGGGCCGGGCAATTTCGGGGGCGACCTCAAATGGCACGTGGAGAACCTGATTGTGGGGGCCACGCGCAACTGGAGCCGCAACGTGCTGGAATGGAACCTGGCAGCCGACCACAATTACCAGCCGCATACCGACCAGGGCGGCTGCACTACCTGCCTCGGTGCGCTCACCATCAGCGGCAATACCTTCGAGCGCAATACCGCCTACTATATCATCGGGCACGCCTCGAAGTTTGTACCCCCAGGCTCCCGGCGCGTGCAGAGCAATGTGCCGGGCGGACTGCCCAACGTGGCCTTTGTAACGCCGGAAGGGAAGAAGGTGCTGATCGTTCTCAATAGCGGCAATGCCGACAAAAGCTTCAACATCGGGTACAAGGGGCGCACGGTTTCCGCCACCCTGGATGCCGGTGCGGTAGGCACGTTTGTGTGGTGATGCCCGTCTAAAGTCCAAAGCTTCCCTTGCCTGCTGAATAAAGAAAGCCCCTTGCATCCGCAAGGGGCTTTCTTATACATGAAGCAGAACTTGTGTCTGCTGCAGTGTCCGGGTATCAGAGCGGTGCGTAGGTTTTGCTGAGCAGCACCGGGTCGCCGAAGCCCAGCTCCTTCAGGCGGGGGAGCTGGGTTTTGGCATCGCCCACCACCAGCCAGATCATGCGGTTGGTGTCGAGGTATTTTTTCGCCAGGGCCCTGATCTGGTCCACGGTCATGCCCTTCACGATCTGTTCCCGGTCTTTCACGTAATCCACGTCCCAGCCGTACTTGCTGATCTGCTCCAGCATGTTCAGCTTGGCGCCGGCCGTTTCAAAGGCCCGGGCATTGCTCTTGATCATAAAGCTCTTCGTCGTTTGCAGGTCCTCTTCGGAGTACTGGCTGCCGAACTGCTCGAGGATGTTTTTGACCAGCTGGGCCGACTCCAGCGTTACATTGGTGCGCACGCTGCTGGCAATGGTGAAGGGGCCGGGGCTTTTGGTGCCGGCGAAAAAGGAGTTGATGCCGTAGGTATAGCCCTTGCCTTCGCGGAGCTGCTGGGTGAGCCGGGAGGCGAAGCCGCCCCCGCCCAGGATGTAATTCATCACCGTGGCCGGGTAATAATCCGGATCGGTAGCGGCCAGCGCCGGGTAGCCGAAGCGGATCACCGATTGTTTCGCGTCCGGTACATCATAAAAGTAAACGACCGGCTTGGAAGGCGCTGCCGGAACGGGCCACTCCGGAATGGTTACCGGACGGCTTTTCCAGCTGGCCGTCAGGCGGTCGAGGGAGCGCGTGACGTCAGGTCCGGGCACCGACCCTACGATGTGCAGGCGGGCCACCGAAGGAGAAAGGCTCTTCGCATAAAAAGCTTTCAGGTCGTCCAGGGTAATGGCTTTCACCGATTCGGCCGTTCCCAGGATATTGCGCGAGCGGATGTTGTCGCGGCCGTAGAGCAGCAGGTTGTACTGGTTCTGGGCCAGGGCGTTGGGATTGGCTTCCTGCTGGCTGATCTGGCTCAGCACACTCTGCCGTGCCAGCTCGAACTCCTTGGCGTCCCAGCGGGGCTCCAGCAGGATCTCTTCCACCAGGGCCAGCGTAGGGGCGTAGTTGCGGGCCAGGGTGTTCACACGGATGCGGATGTCCTCCGTGCCGGCCGAAACGCTGATGGTGGCCCCCAGCTGCTGGATCGCTTCTTCCAGCTGCTCCGGCGTTCGGCGCTTCGTGCCCTGGGTCATCAGCCGGGCCATCAGGTTGGCAACGCCTACCTTGCCCGTATCCTCCAGCAGCAGCCCGCCATCAATGACGAGCTCAAACTGCACCAGCGGTACTTCCCTGTTTTCAATGCCGTACACCCGGAGCCCGTTGGCCATGGA
>DATAGL010000851.1:0-2133 GCA_036263755.1 Chitinophagaceae bacterium
AGTTAATGAGCCGGAACGATGCAATGGGCGGACGCACCATGACCACGTTGCGCTTGACCACCGTGTCGGGGCAGGTGTTGTTCCACACCACCAGGCTGACGGTCATCGGGCCAACGGCCTGGTACACATGGGAAGGGTGCTGCGCATTAGAGACCGTACGGTCGCCGAAATTCCAGAGCCACTGGTCGGGCGCACCGGCGCTTTTATCCGTAAACGTCACTGGATCCTTGGCACAAACGTCTGCCGGATGGAGCTCAAAATCAGCGTCGGGCCGGGTACCGGCGCGCACGGCATCCTGCCACACCACTGTATCGGTACAACCGCCGGCAAGGGTGGCAATCAGGGTAACGGTATAGGTGCCTGCGGAGGAATACAGATGCCGGGGCCGGGGCTCGGTGCTTTCCGTTCCGTCCCCAAATAGCCAGCGGAACCCGGTAATGCGGTCGCCTTCCGCAACGGCGGAAGGAGTAAATAAGAGGGGCGCACAACCCGTAGCGGGAATACCCGTGGCCCGGATCGGCGGCTTGCGCAGCAGAATATACCCGCTACGGACCAGCGTATCGGAGCAGCCGTTTTCATTGGTGGAAATGAGCGATACGGTATACGATCCTTCCGCGGTATAGGTATGCGCGGGTGAAACCTCAGTAGAGGTGGTGCCGTCGCCGAAATCCCACCGGTATTGCCGGTTAACTGCCGGTTCCGGCTGAAAGCGAACGGTAAACGGGGCCCCGCAGGCGACGGTCTCGGAGGCCGTGAAGCGGGGGGCAACGCGGGGCTGTACCACGAGGAGTTGCCGGGCCGTATCGGCACACGCTCCATTCCGGTAAATGAGCTGGACCGTATAGGTGCCCGGTGTTGTAAATTCTTTGACGGCCGTATTTCCCGAAGCCTGGGTACCATCGCTGAAGGACCAGGAAGCGGTACCTCCCGCAGGAGTGGATGCATGCGTAAACACCGTCCGGGTGCCGACGCAGACGGAAGGCGGGGCCTGGATCACGGCCGCTACCGTACCGATGGAAAGGGTTTTGCGGAAGGTATCGGTGCATCCCTGCTGGTGGTACGCCACGAGCAGGGCTTCATAGGTTCCGGCGCGGGTGTAGGTATGCCGGGGTGATGCTTCCGTGCTGGATGCCCCGTCACCGAAATCCCAGCGGTAACCGGTAATGCCGTCCCCGGTGGAGGCATTGCTGAACTGGATGGTGGCAGGTGCCTGGCAGCCGGTTGCACCCGAATGGGTGAAGGAAGCTTTTATTCCCCCGGAGGCCCGGATATAAGCGGTTTTACTTTCCGTACGCACGCAGCCGAAACTGTTGGTCACCTGTAAGGTCACGGAAAAGTTCCCCCTGGCCGTATACCGGTGGGCCGGGTGCTGCTGCACCGAAGTGGTGCCGTCGCCGAAATCCCAGGTCCAGGACTGCAGTTGCCCGGAAGTTGTAGCCGACACATCCCGGAAAGCCACTTCCATCGGAAAGCAACCAACCGAGTCGGAAGCGGTAAACCGCACTTCAGGGTTCGGGTGAACGGTAATGTACTGCTGCTTCACCAGGGAATCGGCGCCGGCGGCATTGCGTACCACCAGTTTTACCGTATAGGTTCCGGGATTGAAGTACGTTGTGGAAGGATGCTGCAACCGGGAGGTAACCCCGTTGCCGAGGTCCCAGTACCACTGGCCGGGCTGACCGGCGGATTGGTCGGAAAACTGCACTACGACCGGTGCGCACATAGCGGTATCGGCAGCGCTGAAGGAAGCGGAAAGCTGCGCCAGCAGGCTGCCGGGCAGCAGGAAAAAGAGCACGCACAGCGCAGCCCATCTGCGCTTCATCGGACACACAAGCATTGGATATTGGATTGGACGGTTTTAAATAGGTATCAGACAAATTAAAAGTAAAGCTTCTTCGTAATTGCACGAAGTGTAAACCCCTTGGGTATTATAAAATAATTACATTGTTCAGGCGGGCGTAGGGGAAATCCTTTAATTGGAGTGAATGGGTCAATGGGTGAATGGGTGAATCGGTAGGGGAATGAGAGGGAGAGTGAATGTGAAGCTGTGCAGGTATGCGGATGTGCAGATGATTTGGATTGTACGATGTAAGATGTACGATGTACGTTCGGGTTTGAACAAGTGGATTATGG
>DATAGL010000852.1:0-1850 GCA_036263755.1 Chitinophagaceae bacterium
ACCCCTGGTACCGGTTCCGCATCAACATGCACCGGCCATGCGCAGGGAAGGGATGGTACCGCTCTTCCATGGCGGGTAAAGCAACCTGCCGCCGGAAGGAGTCATGAATGTCATCCGCCCGGCCGCAACTATTTCCGTGCCCCCTTTATTTACGGCTTACCGATTTCACCCAGGTGGGTGTTGCTGAAGCGGTCCCCGTATTTGAGGCCATAGCCCAGCAACCGGTCCAAAGAAATATGGGCGAACAGGATGAGGGCCGCGAGCTGCACATACGCGTTGCCGGAAATAAGGCCATAAACCGCCACCCCGGAAGCTACCGAACGCAGGTGGAACAGGTTGTAGGTAAAGGCCCCCGCTTTCGGACTGATGAGGTAACCGATCATACCTATATCCGGCAGGAACAACAACGCCGGGAACCACCACCAGGCGAACGGCAGCCGGGTAAACAGGAACAGGCACAGGAGGAACAGGGCCGCTTCTTCAGATTTTAATAGAGCCTTCATACCTCTTTAGGATGGATAAGTGTAATGAATGTAAACGGTCGCAGTACGGAAGCGCCTGCGCAGAACAGGGTCCTTCGAAAAGGCAGGAGCGCCGCGGAAGGTACACCATGTGGTATCCTGCCGTTGCCTTTCTTTATTTCCTGAGCACCAGGTCTTCTTTTGCCGCCCACAGGCCCACGTCCTGCTTACTGATGGCGGCGGCCATGAGGTCGGGAAACTTGTCGGGAGTGCAGGCAAAAACAGGTACGCCCAGGTCCGCCAGGAACTGTGCATTGCCGTGGTCATAGGACGGGGCGCCTTCATCGTTCAGGGCCAGCAGCACCACCAGCTGCACACCGGCAGCGATGAACTCCGCGGCGCGCTTGCGCATCTCTGCTGCATTGCCCCCTTCGTACAGATCGGTAATCAGGACGAGCACCGTATCGGCCGGGCGGGTCACGATGCCCTTGCAATAGGTCAGCGCCGCGTGGATGTCGGTACCGCCGCCCAGCTGCACCCCGAAGAGCAGTTCCACCGGATCGGTGAGTTCTTCGGTAAGGTCCACCACCGCCGTATCAAACACCACCATTTTTGTTTTGATGGCCGGGATGGAAGCCATCACCGATCCGAAGATGCCCGAGTACACCACCGAGGTACCCATCGACCCGCTCTGGTCGATACACAGCACAACATCTTTCAGGGAGCTGCGCTTGCGGCCGTAGCCGATCTTTGTTTCCGGAATAATGGTTTTATAATCGGGCTGGTAGTGTTTCAGGTTTTTAAGGATGGTGGCGCGCCAGTTGATCTCGTTGTGGCGCGGCCTCCGGTTGCGGGCACTCCGGTTGAGCGCGCCGGCAATGGCCTGTTGGGTGGGCTGCGCCAGCCTCCTCATCAGGTCGTCTACCACGCGGCGCACTACCTGGCGGGCCGTGTCTTTTGTCTTGTCCGGTATGACACGGCTCAGCGACAGCAGCGTTGCTACCAGGTGCACATCGGGCTCCACGGTGGCCAGCATTTCTTTTTCCAGCAGCATCTGGGTCAGGTTCAGCCGCTGGAGCGCGTCCTTTTGCATGACCTGCACCACCGAAGCCGGGAAAAAGGTGCGGATGTCGCCCAGCCACCGGGACACGTTGGGCGATGAGGCGCCGAGGCCGCCCTGACGGGTGGCATCATAAAGCGCTTCCAGCGTTTTGTCCATCTGCAGGTCGGCGCCCTGGAGTTGCAGGCCGGTACCATCGTGCTGCTGCCCGCCGAGGATCAGGCGCCATTTGCGGAGTTGCGGATCGTTGTTCATTGCATCTGTTTACGCGGGCGGGGCCCGCAGGTACTGTTGGTGATCGTTTAAAGGTTATGTGTGCCGGCCGGTGC